>NZ_CAXAHB010000038.1:0-19095 GCF_963968385.1 uncultured Oceanicoccus sp. | reverse complement strand
AAACCATTTGCTATTTTTGAATGGACAAGGTGAACAATGGTTTCTGTATCGGTTTCTGAATTAAAGGTATAACCTTGTGCGGTTAACTGCTCACGAAGTGCTTCATGGTTTTCGATAATGCCGTTATGCACCAGAGCGATTTGATCTGACGATAAGTGCGGGTGCGCATTGGCCTCTGAAGGCTGCCCATGTGTCGCCCAACGGGTATGGGCAATGCCGGTTGCACCGGCTAGCGGGCTTTGTTGTACGGCGTCATCTAAAACCGCCACCTTGCCCATTTTTTTATGGCAGCCGATATTGCCGGCGCTATCAATAATCGCAACGCCTGCAGAGTCATAACCCCGGTATTCCAAGCGTTTTAGCCCTTCTACTAATATTGCAGAAACCTCTCTTCGTGCTGCTGCGCCTACAATTCCACACATAATTTTGCTCAGTCTCTATATCAATTGCATTATGAATAGCATTAAGTTTTTTTAGTAGGCCGTTTCCAACCATCAATATGTTTTTGCTTGCTGCGGGCAACGCTTAATTGGCGGTCGCCAACATCACCGCTAATCGTGGAGCCCGCACCAATCGTTGCATGACTACCAATATTAACTGGCGCTACTAACGAACTATTGGAGCCAATAAAAGCGCCGTCGCCAATAGTGGTCGTAGATTTATTGGCACCATCGTAATTACAGGTAATAGTGCCCGCGCCAACATTAACCTCTTTACCGATATTGCTATCGCCAATATAGGTTAAATGATTAACTTTACTGCCTTCACCAATAATCGCTTTTTTAGTTTCAACAAAGTTACCTACTTTGGCTTGGTTAGCTAGCACGGTACCTGGTCGCAATCTGGCAAAAGGCCCTATATCGCACTGTTCTGCCACGGTGGCATTTTCTAAAACGCTATTCGCTTTTATAACTGTACCTGCGCCAATGGTTGAGTTTTCAATCACGCAGTTGGGGCCAATAGTCACATCATCGGCAATGCTGACATCGCCAATAAAAACGCAGTTGATATCAATAAAAATATCCTCACCAATAGTGAGTTGACCGCGCACATCAATCCGCGCTGGATCAGCCAGTGTTGCCCCTGCGGTCATTAAGCGTTGTGCTTGTTGTTGTTGATAATATCGCTCCAACGCGGCAAGTTGCGAGCGATTATTGGCGCCTTCAACTTGCATCGCTGATTGTGGATGTTGGGCTATCACTGCCATGCCATCATTAACCGCCATGGCGATAATGTCGGTCAGATAGTATTCGCCTTGGGCATTATTGGCCGATAGTGTTGGTAGCCATTGATTAAGTTTTGCTGCCGAAACAGCCATAATGCCGGTGTTGACTTCGTTGATCAGTAACTGCGCTTCGCTGGCATCTTTTTGTTCCACGATGGCGGTGATGGCGCCAGACGTTCTAATAATCCGACCATAGCCGGTTGGATTTTCAAGATGGACGGTCAATAACGATAGGGTTTTATCGTTGGCCGCCTCAACGAGTTTGGCCAAGGTTTCAGCTGCTATAAGAGGCACATCGCCATAGGCGATAAGCACGGTGCTATCTGGCTTGATGGCGGGCATGGCCTGCGCCACGGCATGGCCGGTACCTAGTTGCTGTTGCTGAATCGCCCAATGCAGGTCGTTATCCGCTAGTGTTTGTTGAACTTGCTCGGCGCCGTGACCCACGACGACATGGATCGCATCGGCCTGAATTTTTTTCGCCGAATCAATGACATGGCTGACCATAGGCTTGCCGGCAAGCGGATGCAAAACCTTGGGAAGCTTGGAGCGCATACGGGTGCCTTGTCCCGCTGCTAAAATTACTACTTCTGTTGTCACCGTCTATTCCTTTATCGCGCTGCTAGTAGCCCGGCTTTTAAACTAACTTTGGGGCTAAGTCAGCGTTTTTATTAGATTTTCAGTCATTTAACTAGTGTAGTAGGGTAAATAAAAAAGGGTAGCCGAAGCTACCCTTTTATTTGGAACTAATGCCGGTGTTTAACCCATCTTTTTACGAATGGCCTGCAATGTCCTTAGCTGTGCTGTAGCCGCTGCCAATTGAGCGCTTGCCTTGCTGTAATCAAAGTCGCCCGATTGGTTGGCCAGCGCCTGTTCCGCTTCTTTTTGCGCTTCAAGGGCAGAAGCTTCATCCAGATCACCGGCGCGAACCGCTGTATCTGCCAGCACACTAACGGTGCCGGGCTGAACTTCTAGAAAACCACCAGAGACGTAGTAAACGTCTTCTTCGCCATTCTGTTTTTTAATCCGAATGGGGCCTGGCTCTAGAGCGGTCAACAGCGGAGCGTGGCCGTAGCCAATGCCCAGATCGCCTAATGCACCGGTTGCCACCAACATTTCAACCAGACCAGAGTAAATTTCTTCCTCTGCACTGACAATGTCGCAATGTACTGTCATAGCCATAAGTAATACGCCTAATCTATAAAAGGGTAAGAAAACGCCTAGGCGCTGCTTACATATCCTTCGCTTTTTCTAACACTTCTTCAATACCGCCACACATATAGAACGCTTGCTCTGGAATGTGATCGTATTCACCCGCTAACAGGCCTTTGAAGCTTGAGATAGTATCTTTCAAAGATACATATTTACCGGGAGAGCCGGTAAAGACTTCTGCCACGTGGAAAGGCTGAGACAAGAAGCGCTCAATCTTACGGGCACGGTTTACCGTCTGCTTATCTTCTTCAGATAATTCATCCATACCCAAAATGGCGATAATGTCTTTGAGTTCTTTATAACGCTGCAGTACCGATTGCACACCACGAGCCACTTCATAATGCTCTTGACCAATAATTAGCGGGTCAAGCTGACGTGAAGTAGAATCGAGTGGATCAACCGCAGGGTAAATACCTTTGGCCGCAATATCACGAGACAGTACAACCGTAGAGTCCAAGTGAGCAAACGTGGTTGCCGGTGATGGATCGGTCAAATCATCTGCTGGTACATATACCGCTTGGATAGAAGTGATAGAACCCGTTTTGGTTGAGGTAATACGCTCTTGCAACTCACCCATTTCCTGCGCCAGTGTCGGCTGATAACCTACCGCAGAAGGCATACGACCTAACAGTGCCGATACTTCGGTTCCGGCCAGCGTGTAACGATAAATATTATCAACGAATAACAGTACGTCTTTACCTTCGTCACGGAATTTTTCTGCCATGGTCAAACCGGTCAAAGCAACACGCAGTCTGTTTCCTGGTGGCTCATTCATCTGGCCGTAAACCATCGCTACTTTTGATTTGCTGAATTCTTCAACATTTACTACGCCGGCTTCCTGCATTTCGTAGTAGAAATCGTTACCTTCACGAGTACGCTCACCAACACCAGCGAATACCGATAAACCCGAGTGCTCAGTCGCGATATTGTTGATCAATTCCATCATGTTTACGGTTTTACCAACACCCGCACCACCGAATAAGCCCACTTTACCACCCTTGGCGAAGGGGCAAACCAGATCGATAACTTTAATGCCGGTCTCGAGCAATTCTTCAGAAGCTGCCAACTCGTCATAAGCAGGCGCTTTACGGTGAATAGAGGCGCGCTCTTTCTCACCGATAGGGCCACACTCATCAATAGGGTTGCCAAGTACGTCCATAATACGACCCAGCGTTTCAGTACCGACCGGTACAGAAACTGGTGCGCCCGTGTTGGCGACTGCCAAGCCACGACTCACACCTTCTGAAGAACCCATCGCGATTGCGCGAACCACGCCGTCGCCCAATTGCTGTTGTACTTCTAAGGTCAAACCTTTTTCGGTGACTGTTAGTGCGTCATAAACCTGGGGGACTGCATCACGTGGGAATTCCACGTCGATTACCGCACCAATGATTTGAACGATTTGTCCGCTACTCATTTCCGGTTCCTCTTTAGGATTTTTGGGCTTGGCCGTTTCTGCTTCGCCATCAAAATTAAATGCTGTTTGATCTGTCATTGTGATGGGCAGTGTTTAGCTGCTAATTGCCGCCGCACCACTTACAATTTCAGAAAGCTCTTGGGTGATCGCTGCTTGACGCGCTTTGTTGTAAACCAACTGTAAATCGTCAATCAGATCGCCCGCGTTATCGGTCGCATTTTTCATCGCTAACATTCGCGATGCTTGCTCACAGGCGCCATTTTCTACCACCGCCTGATAAACCTGCGATTCAACATAACGAGTGAGTAAGCCTTCTAATAATTCTTCCGCATCGGGCTCATATAAATAATCCCAATGATGCTTTAACTTCTCGTCATCTTCCGCCTGCAGTGGCAACAACTGTTGCACTGTAGGGTTTTGTGTCATGGTGTTAACAAACTCGTTACCCACCAAGTACAATTTGTCGATTCTGCCTTCGCCATAAGCATCGAGCATCACCTTAACGCTGCCGATTAAGTCAGCAATCGCTGGGTCTTCGCCCAAGTCACGCACGGCAGCGACGACATTGCCGCCGTAACTGTTGAAAAAGCCTGCCGCCTTGGCGCCAACCGAGCAAATATCAATTTCTATGTCCTGCTCGGAATACGCTTGCATGGTTTTAATCGCCGCTTTAAACAAGTTAATGTTTAGGCCGCCACACAAACCACGATCAGTCGATACCACGATAAAACCGACGCGCTTGACTTCTCTTTCCAGCATGTACATATGTTTGTACTCTGGATTTGCGTTAGCAATATGCCCAACTACCGAACGTATCCGCTGCGCATAAGGTTTGCCGACTTCCATACGGTCCTGCGCTTTACGCATTTTACTGGCAGCCACCATTTCCATGGCGCTGGTAATTTTTTGCGTACTTTGGATACTCGATATTTGAGTACGTATTTCTTTTCCGCTTGCCATTGTTTTTACCTTTGAACGGAGGGGCTACCCGATGCAGCCGACCCCCAATCTAATTAGTAAGTTTGAGTCGATTTGAATTTTTCTACTAACTCAACGAACTTCGCTTTGTAGTCGTCATTCCAGTCACCAGACGCTGCGATAGCCGTCATAGTGTCCGCATACTCAGCGTTAGCAAATGACAACAACGCTGATTCGAAATCACCAATCTTCTCAACCGCAACGTCGTCTAAGTGACCTTCATTTGCGCAGTAAACAATCAAGCCCATTTCCGCAACGTTCAACGGTGCATACTGTTTCTGCTTCATCAATTCGGTGACGCGCTCACCATTATCCAGCTGCGCTCGCGTTGCATCATCAAGGTCAGAAGCAAACTGGGAGAACGCGGCCAGTTCACGATACTGCGCCAAAGAGGTACGAATACCGCCCGACAGTTTTTTCATGATTTTGGTTTGCGCAGCACCACCAACACGCGATACTGAAATACCTGCATCCATCGCTGGACGGTTACCGGCGTTAAACATATCGGCTTCAAGGAAGATCTGGCCATCGGTAATCGAAATTACATTGGTCGGTACGAATGCCGATACGTCACCCGCTTGAGTTTCGATAACAGGCAGTGCGGTTAATGAACCCGTTTTGCCTTTTACTTCGCCGTTGGTAAATTTCTCAACGTAGTCGGCGTTTACCCGAGCAGCACGCTCCAGTAGACGCGAGTGCAAGTAGAAAACATCACCCGGATAAGCTTCACGACCCGGTGGACGACGCAGCAACAACGAAATTTGACGATAAGCCCAAGCTTGCTTGGTCAAGTCATCATAAATAATCAGTGCATCTTCACCGCGGTCACGGAAGTACTCGCCCATGGTACAGCCGGCAAAAGGTGCCAAAAACTGCATCGCCGCTGGATCAGACGCTGTGGCGGCAACAACAATGGTGTGCTCCATCGCGCCATGCTCTTCCAGCTTGCGTACAACCGCCGCAATCGAAGACGCTTTTTGGCCAACGGCCACATAGACACACTTAATACCTGAATCTTTCTGGTTGATAATCGCATCAACCGCAATCGCTGTTTTACCGATCTGACGGTCACCGATAATCAACTCACGCTGGCCGCGACCGATCGGTACCATCGAGTCAACCGACTTCAAACCAATCTGTACTGGCTGGTCAACCGACTGACGTTCGATAACGCCGGGCGCTACTTTTTCAATAAAGTCAGTTGCCTTTGCATTAACCGGACCTTTACCGTCGATAGGGTTACCCAATGCGTCGACGACGCGACCTTGTAGTTCTGGGCCTACCGGTACTTCAAGTACGCGACCGGTACACTTACAAGTCTGGCCTTCTGCCAAGCTTTGATATTCACCTAGCACAACCGCACCAACAGAATCGCGCTCAAGGTTTAACGCCATACCGTAGACGCCACCCTCAAACTCTATCATCTCACCATACATAACGTTGGTAAGGCCGTGGATACGAATGATACCGTCAGTAACCGATACCACGGTGCCTTCATTTTGGGCTTCGCTAGACACATCGAGTTGATCGATGCGGCTTTTGATAATTTCGCTAATCTCAGATGGATTCAGCTGTTGCATTGTCTTTTCCTCATTACGGGATCAGTTTTTTCTAATCCCTTTTTCTTCACTAGGAATTCATTGCTTCGGCAAGTTTATTCAAACGTCCGCGCACACTACCGTCTATAACTACATCCGCAGCGCGAACGACCACGCCACCCAGTAAGTTTTTATCGATAACGGTTTGTACATTGACATCACGCTCTAACTTACCGCTTAAGGCCGAAGCCAGTTTTTTCTCAATAGCAGCATCCAACTCAAAGGCGGTTGCTACTTCTACTTCAACACTCTTTTCACGGTTGGCTTTAAACTGTTCATAAAGTGCAGAAATTTCTGGTAACAGCGGCAAGCGCTTATTATCAGCTAACACTTTAATAAAGTTGCGAGCATTGTCGTTCAGCTCATCACCACACACATCTAAAAATTGTGCAGCCTGTTGGCTGGAGGTCAAAGATGGTGAGCTTAAGATTTTCACCATATTTTCCGCGCGAGCTACAACGGCAGCGGTCGCTAATTGCCCCGACCAAGTGGCCAAGTCATTAGCGTTGGCTGCAAATTCAAAAGCAGCTTTTGCATAAGGTCGTGCCAGGGTGCTTAATTCAGCCATGCTAAAATTCCCCTACAGACCGGCGGCCAGTTTTTCAACCAACGCTTTATGTGCGCTTTCATCGATAGAAGCCTCAAGTACCTGTTCGGCACCTGACAATGCCAAACCAGCCACTTGCGAACGCAAGGCTTCTTTAGCACGGTTAACTTCTTGATCAATTTCTGCTTTTGCAGCCGCTTTAATACGATCACCCTCTTCGTGAGCAGCCGTTTTTGCTTCATCGACGATTTGGTTTGCACGCTTGTTAGCGGCATCGATAATAGCAGCCGCTTCCTGCTTGGCTTCACGCAGTTGTTGTGACGCTTTTTCCTGTGCTAGTTCTAAATCTTTACCAGCACGATCAGCCGCTTCAAGACCGTCAGCAATCTGTGTTTCACGCTCATCCATAGCATTGCGGATTGCAGACCAGACGTAGGCTTTACAGAACCATACAAACACCAGGAATGTAATGGACTGGCCAATCAAAGTCAGATTAATGTTCACGCCGACACCTCAGCTTAAATACGTTTATAAAAAAGTTGTTAGTTAACTTTTTAACTTACGCGGCTAAAGTCGGTACGATAACGAACAATACGTACATGCCGATACCAACACCGATCATTGGAACCGCATCCAATAGACCTGCGATCAGGAACATCTTGCCCTGAAGCATAGGAGCCATCTCAGGCTGACGCGCAGAACCTTCAAGTAATTTGCCGCCTAAAAGACCAAAACCAATAGCAGTACCAGCGGCACCCAAACCAATCAAAAGAGAAACGGCAATTAATGCAAGACCCATTTTTCTATCTCCAGTAGTGAACGAAACGTTCAGTTAGTTAAAAGTAAAAATACTTCGTTAAAAAATTTTAATGTTCTTCGTCAACATCGTGCGCCATCGCCATATAAACAATAGTTAGCACCATAAAAACAAAAGCCTGTAACGCGATAACCAGAATATGGAAGATCGCCCAACCCAGTTGCAAGAAGCCCGCTAAGACGCCGAGGAATAATCCGGCACCAAACATCGCTGCAATTAGGATAAATATCATTTCACCCGCATAAAGGTTTCCGAATAAACGAAGACCCAGAGAAATCGGCTTGGCGATAAGAGCAACACTTTCCAGAATAAAGTTAATTGGGATCAGGAAGATATCGATATACCATTTGCCCGCGTAAAAAGGGTGCAAGGTTAATTCTTTGACAAAACCCATAAAACCCTTTTCTTTAATGCTAAAGAAAATCATCAGGAAGAAAACAGTAAATGCCATGCCTAAGGTAATATTAGGATCAGTGGTTGGTACCACTTTAAAGAAGAAGTGCGGATCACCAGTGGCCCACATCATTAATTCTGGAATCCAATCAACCGGAACCAAATCCATCAGGTTCATAAAGAAGATCCAGATAAAGATCGTTAGTGCCAATGGTGCTACCAGTGGATTTTTATAGTGGAAGGTATCTCTAACATTGGTGTCGATAAAATCGATAACCATTTCAATAAAATTCTGCAGGCCTTTGGGGACGCCAGCATGCATACCGACGGCAACTTTACGAAAGATAAAGGCAAAAATTAAACCGAGAGTAATGGACCAAAACATTGAATCAACATGAACCGCCATAAAACCCATATCTTTCATTTCGGTATCGTTATGAGCCAATACCCAGGCGTCGGCTTCCAATGTGGTGTAAACCTCACCCTTGGCGTCAACACGCTGATAGCCTTCTGGCAACTTGCCATAGGTCATATTGGTAAGGTGGTGCTTGATATAGCCTTCTGTGGTTAATGTATCACCAGCCATGCTGTATAAAACCTGTTTGGATAAAAATTAAAAGCAATTCCTATAATGTTTGGCGGGCTATCTGTTAATAACTCGCAGCGCCATCATCCAATTTAGCGCCATCATCAATATGTATATCAGGAACATCACTACAACGTTAATCGGCTTAATCAGTGCAAAAGCGCCGGCAAACAACACTGCTGTAGATAAAAACTTTCCTGCTTCGCCCCGATAAAATGATCGGGCTACATTGCCTGCCGCTCGCGCTCCTGAAAAGCGAAATGCCCAGCGGGCAAAATAAGCATTAGGGCCTATCGAAATTAAGCCGCCCACAAGAGCCGATAGGGCTATGGTGGAATCCATCAATAACAACGCTGTGGATATAACTAACAACACCAGTAGTTGCCATACAAAAAGCCGCACTAGTGGTGGTTTCGCTAGTTGAGCGCCTGTGGTTGCATCGTTATTTGACGGCACTTCCACTGGTTTTACCTGCCCAACACCCCTAGGTGTTTATATTGATTTTTGGCTACCTAAAATTCAGGGGTTTAGATGACAAAAAACCTGAAAATGGTGTGGTGACTTAATCAATCGCCGATTAAGGCGGGCGCATTATAGGGATAATGGGGGCTCTATTCAACCGAATATTAGGTTTTGCAGATAAAAAATAGGATGGGGTTTTGCGAAATTTGTCGCTGGTTTATGGTGATTGGATGGTGCTTTATTTTGGGCACCCTATCTAGTGACAACGATAAAAATGACCACTATATGGTGTGTTTGCCAACACCGTGTTAGCCCTCGTTCGTTTTGGCAAAGGCCCTCTGTTCTAGTCGCGTAGGCTATTTGATATGGCTGAGGATACCGTCAAGCTCATTGAGGCTGTTATATTTTAATACCAGCTTGCCCTTGCCTTTGACGCTATGGTCAATGGTGACCGGAACACCGACCTTTTCAGACAATTGATCCTGTAATTTGCGTATATCCGGATCCATCGCCGGCTTGTTTTTGGTCTTGGGTGAATCCAGTTCAGCCAACTTGGAACGCACTAATGCCTCGGTCTGACGTACCGATAATCCCTTGCTGACCACGCTGGATGCCGCCTGTGATTGGCTTTCGGCCGGTAGGCCGAGCAGCGCTTTAGCATGACCCAACTCCAAATCACCATGCTCCAACATCCGTTGTACATCTTCACGCAGTGTCATCAGTCGCAATAGGTTGCTAACTGTAGTGCGGGATTTACCCACCGCATCAGCGACTTCCTGATGAGTCAGGTCAAACTCTTGCTGCAATCGTGATAATGCCAGAGCTTCTTCCATAGCGTTAAGGTCTTCACGTTGAATATTTTCAATCAACGCCATAGCAATGGCAGCTTCGTCAGATACCGGACGCACCAGGGCGGGAATGCTGTCCAAACCTGCTAGCTGGGTGGCGCGCCAGCGACGCTCACCGGCAATAATTTCGTATTTATCGGCACTGATGGGACGGACCACAATCGGTTGCATCACACCTTGGGCTTTTATGCTTTCAGCCAATTCTTCTAACGCTTCTGGCTGAATATCGCGGCGCGGCTGATATTTACCCCGCTGAATAATATCCACCGGCAGGGTGCGCAAGTCGCCATCACTAGCCGTGGTGGTGGATTCTACTGCCGCTTCTGTAGTGGGTTCGACCGCCGTAGGCTTGCTGTTACCAGCACCACCCAACAAGGCATCAAGCCCTCGCCCTAAACCGCGTTTTTTAGCCGTCATGGAAATCCTAGTTGTCTGTATGATTTGTTTGCGCCTATCTTAACGCCAAAAGGCGGCAATGGGTAACTATAGGTGGTTACAGGTAGCTATAGGTAACTGTAGCTATAGGTAACTATGGATAACTATTGCGCGTTATCGCCACGCCGCAGAATCTCGCCCGCCAGAACCAGATAGGACATAGCACCCTTGGATTTTTTGTCATAGGAGATCACGGGCATGCCATGACTGGGCGCTTCGGCCAAGCGAACATTGCGAGGAATCACAGTGCGGTAGACTTTGTCACCGAAATAGTCAGTGAGCTGTTTGGACACATCGTTGGTCAGGCTATTGCGAGGGTCGTACATCGTGCGCAATAAGCCATCGATTTCCAGTTTGGGGTTAAGCACTTGTTGGATTTGAGCAATTGTTTCCAATAGTGCTGATAAACCTTCTAGTGCATAGTACTCGCACTGCATCGGAATAATCACACCCTGGGCTGCTGTCATAGCATTCACTGTCAACATATTCAGCGAAGGTGGACAATCGATCATAATATAATCGTACTCAGCGCGCTCAATCGCCAACGCATCGCGCAGCCGAAACTCTTTACCCTCAATGGCCAATAACTCGACTTCAGCCGCTGTCACATCAGCATTGGAGGGAATCATATCGTAGCCGCAGTTTTCAGCATAAACACTGACTTCGGCGATCGGTACATCGTGGACCAACACATCGTAGAGACTTCGCTCTACGGCATTTTTATCAATGCCGCTACCCATGGTAGCGTTGCCCTGTGGATCCAAATCTATCAGTAAAACTTTCTTTTTAGTGGCGACAAGAGAGGCAGCCAAGTTGACACAGGTGGTGGTTTTACCCACACCACCTTTTTGGTTGGTGACTGCTATAACTCTACCCAAGTGATTGTTCCCGATGTTTTTTTAGAATAATTAAATGTCGCTGGCCATCATTATTTGGCACTGATAATTGATGACAAGCTTCGACCTTATAGCTTTTCTCTAATTGACTCAACTGTTTCAGTTCATCTTCAGGATAAATACCTTTCATCGCATAGAAAAGACCTTGCTCTGCCAACAACTGCTGACTGCCTTGTACCATATCGGTCAGCGTGGCAAAGGCGCGAGATAAAACGCCGTCATAAAGCTGGCCACTATATTGTTCTACGCGACAATGATGAACGGCAATATTATTAAGTTGTAATTCGGTTTTTACTTGAAATAAAAACCGAGTTTTTTTTCCATTACTATCTAACAAATCAAATGCGCGTTGGGGAAAAATAATCGCCATAACAATACCGGGCAAACCGGCACCGGCACCGACATCAATAAAGCGCTCTCCCTTTAGATAGGGCGCAATACTTAAGCTATCCAATAAATGCCGATCGATCATGGTATCAGGATCGCGTACAGCGGTTAGGTTATAGGCTTTATTCCATTTTATTAACAGCTGATGATAGGCTAACAGTGTTGTTATTGTCTCTTGGTTAAACGACATAGATAATGCATCAATGCCGGACTCCAAGCGCTGTTTATATTGACTATCCAATAGTTATCTCAATTATTTAACAAATTAAGCCGTTGTTGATGATGTTGCCGCGCGCTCAAGGGCGCCGTGCTTTTTTAGATAAATTAACAATAGGGATACCGCTGCCGGTGTAATTCCAGGTACTCGGGAAGCTCGCGCTAAAGTCTCAGGTCTTGCATCCGATAATTTTTGTTTAACTTCATTAGAAAGCCCTTCAACACTAAAGTAATCAAAATCGAGCGGCAACAAAGTTTCCTCATAACGGCGCAGGCGATCAATTTCTTCTGCTTGTCGATCGATATAACCAGCATATTTAATTTGTATTTCTACCTGTTCTGCAACCTGTGGGTTTTTGCACGCTTCACCTTTGATACCAGCTACATCTAGGTAATTGATATTCGGACGTTTTATTAAATCCATTAAACTGTACTCACGCGACATCGGTTGATCGACTAAGGCATCGATCTTATCACCCTCTGGTGTTCCGGGTTGTACCCACGTCGTAGCAAGTCGCTGTGTTTCAATATCAATACCGTCACGCTTTTCAAGAAATTGTTGCCAGCGCTGATCACACACTAAACCTAGTTCACGACCTTTTTCTGTTAAACGTAAATCAGCATTATCTTGCCGCAGTAATAGTCGATACTCTGCTCGGGAGGTAAACATCCGATAGGGTTCCATGGTGCCCATGGTAATTAAATCGTCAACCATAACGCCGATATAGGCTTCATCCCGGCGCGGACACCAGGCTTCTTTGTTTTGTACTTTTAGTCCGGCATTTAATCCCGCTAATAAACCTTGGGCAGCCGCTTCTTCGTAACCGGTAGTACCGTTTATTTGTCCGGCAAAAAATAATCCTTCGACAAATTTGGTTTCCAGTGAATGTTTTAAGTCACGCGGATCAAAATAATCGTATTCGATAGCATAACCTGGACGGGAAATATGCGCGTTTTCAAAACCGTTAATTGAACGCACTAAATCCAGCTGCACATCAAAAGGTAAACTGGTGGAGATACCGTTGGGATATAGCTCGTGAGTTTTTAAGCCTTCTGGCTCAATAAATATTTGGTGAGAATCTTTATCGGCAAAGCGATGAATTTTATCTTCGATCGATGGGCAATAACGCGGACCTATGCCTTCAATAACACCTGAGTACATAGGTGAACGATCTAAATTATTGCGAATAATATCGTGCGTGTTTGAATTGGTGTGGGTAATCCAACAACAAGTTTGCTCTGGATGCTGCGCCAACGATCCCATAAATGACATAACCGGCTCTTGCTGGTCACCCCATTGTTGCTCTAACTCTGAAAAATTTACCGAGCGTGCATCTATGCGTGGTGGTGTTCCTGTTTTTAAACGATCGACGTTAAACGGCATTTCACGCAATCGATCTGCCAGTGCAATCGATGGAGGATCTCCGGCACGACCTCCGCTATGGTTATCCAAACCAATATGAATTTTTCCACCCAAAAAAGTACCGGTACACAACACAACGGTGGGCGCATAAAATGTCAAACCCATTTGCGTCACTACACCACACACTTTTCCCTGTTCAACAATTAGGTCATCAACTGCCTGTTGGAAGATACTTAGGTTAGCTTGGTTTTCCAGAATTTCACGAACCGCTGCTTTATAAAGCACTCTATCGGCCTGAGCACGCGTGGCTCTAACGGCCGGGCCCTTGCGAGCATTTAAGGTGCGAAACTGGATGCCGCCAAAATCTGTCGCTGTGGCCATAGCGCCACCTAAAGCATCAATCTCTTTCACCAAATGGCTTTTACCAATACCACCAATCGCCGGGTTACAGGACATTTGACCCAGCGTTTCAATATTGTGACTCAGCAGCAAGGTATTGCAGCCCATTCGAGCCGCCGCGAGACAGGCTTCGGTACCGGCATGACCTCCACCGATCACGATGACCTCAAATTGTTCTGTATAGTCCACGACCATCCTCAGATTTTGGCTGAATGCAAAAAGGGCGAGGATTATAGAGTAGGCGAGCTAGGGGTGAAAGTGAATGGTGAAAAAATAATCAGTTGATTTATTTCACCGTTAAAACCGCTGAACAAGCGCGCGTTTGTTTTTAGATAGCTTATTAATAAATATATTATTTATATATAGGTATATAGATTATTTTCTAATATTACTACTATTATTAGGCACACCATAATCTGTTATTAACCCACTAAATATCATTAAAATCAGTTATTTAGAGCAATGATAACTAGGTTTACATTCGTTATATTAGCTGTATTTAGGGTATGGATTAACCGTGTATAAAAGGGCTGTTTATGCACAGGGTCACAGATCTGTTAAAACAAGGTTAATATTATGCAGATTAAACTAAAAGCCTATACACAGCTCATCAACTGGCTTGGCCTAGATAAGGATATAAACGATTTTCACTTAATGGATTGTTTGGGGTATGTGGATATCCTTGTGGATAACCGAAGTAAAACACATCAATAAACCGGTATAGGTTGTTATTTACCGATACAAAAACTTGAAAAGATCTCACCGAGCAAATCATCAGGGGTAAATTCACCGGTAATTTCACTCAGATAGGATTGGCACTGACGAAGATCTTCAGCCAATAATTCACCAGCGCCAGAGGTGTTTAATTGCTGCTTGCCTGCTTCCAATGCTTTGGCGGCCCGCGATAAAGCGTCCAAATGCCGTCTTCTAGCGGTGAAACCACCCTCACCAGCACCACTAAACCCCATACAGGCCTTTAAGTGATCGGTTAATAGCTCAATACCTTGGTTGGCTTTGGCGGATAATTTGATCAGCGTAGGTTGCCCCGCGTTGATACTCGCCGTTTGACCGGATAAATCGCATTTATTATGGATAACAGTGATATTGGTTTGCTGTGACAGTTTTTCCGCTAAATCAGTGCCAAGATCCTCTACGCCAAGATTCTCTACTAAAGTGGTTGGGTTGGTCTCTTGGCTTTGTGTGCTATCGACAACTAACAACACGCGATCCGCTTTTTCAATTTCAGCCCAAGCTCGGCGAATACCTTCCTGCTCAACAATATCCGGACTTTCTCTTAAACCAGCGGTATCAATAATATGCACCGGCATACCATCAATCTGGATATGCTCACGCAACACATCCCTAGTAGTACCTTCAATTTCAGTTACAATCGCGCTGTCTCTACCCGATAAGGCATTTAATAGGCTGGATTTACCGGCATTGGGTTTGCCCGCAATAACAACCGTCATACCCTCTTGCAGTATCGCCCCCTGTTGGGCTTGTTTAAAAACCAAGGCTAGTTTTTCGATAATTATTTCTAAATCAGCAGCGACTTTACCATCTGCAAGAAAATCGATTTCTTCTTCAGGAAAATCAATTGCCGCTTCCACATATATCCTTAAGGAAATAACAGCTTCAACTAGGCTGGATATTTTTTCGCTAAATTCACCTTGCAGAGAACGATAAGCATTTCTTGCCGCCTGTTCGGACGTACTATTAATTAAATCGGCAATAGCTTCTGCTTGGATTAAATCGATTTTATTATTTAAAAAAGCGCGCTCAGAAAATTCACCTGGATTAGCTATTCTGGCACCGAGTTTAATCACGGCCTTTAATAAAATATCGAGTAAAACAGGGCCGCCGTGAGCGTGTAATTCTAAAACATCTTCGCCGGTAAAAGAGTTCGGCCCAGGGAAAAATAAGGCAATACCGTTATCAAGTTTTATTGGGCTGGCGTCGCTTTCGGTGCTTTCGGTCTGATAGAAAGCGCCATAGTGAGCAAAGCGAGGTTTTAAGGTTATACCAGTAATGTGTTGAGCAATACGGTGAGTGTTGGGGCCGGATACCCGAATAATACCCACACCACCTCGACCGGGTGCGGTCGCAATCGCTGTAATGGTATCGGTATTTAAGCTGTTATTTGCCATGACAAAAATACTATCAATAAAAAAAGGACCGCAATAAAGCAGCCCTGTTTATGATTTATTGGTTTTCGATACGCTTGGTAATAATATATTGCTGAATAATCGACAGTGTATTGTTTACTACCCAGTATAAGACCAAGCCTGCCGGGAAAAACAGGAAGAAGAAGGTAAATACCACTGGCATCCATTGCATGATTTTGGCTTGCATAGGATCTGGCGGCGGCGGGTTAAGTTTCTGTTGAATAAACATAGAAACTCCCATAATTAACGGCAGAATAAAATACGGGTCCATAACCGATAAATCATGGATATAACCAATAAATGGTGCGTGGCGTAATTCAACACTTTCCATTAATACCCAATACAAAGCAATAAACACTGGCATCTGTACCAGAATCGGCAAACAACCACCCAGCGGATTAATTTTTTCTTTTTTATACAGGCCCATCATTTCCTGTGATTGTTTCTGACGGTCATCAGCATAACGCTCACGAATAGCCACTAATTTAGGTTGCACTTTTCGCATATTAGCCATTGAGGTATAGGCTTTGGCATTCAATTGGAAGAAGGCAAGTTTAACTAAAATCGTCACCGCAATAATGGCAAAACCCCAGTTACCCAAAAAGCCATGCAATTTAGTCAACAACCAAAACAGCGGTTGGGCAATCCACCATAAAATACCGTAATCAACTGTGAGCTCTAGCCCTGGCGAGATTTCTTCTAAACGATATTGATCTTTCGGGCCAGCATAAAATTGCGCGGTGGCGATACCGGTTTCGCCAGCATTAACGGTTAATTGTGGGCTGGTAAAACGGATAATATTAGTATTATCCCGAGCTTTGATCATCGAATAAGTATGTGTTTGCTTGGCGTTCGGTATCCAGGCGCTGGTGAAATAGTGCTGGATCAAAGCAATCCAGCCCCCTTCGAGATTTTGTTTAGGAAATTCATTTTCAGCAATATCGTCAAAACTGACTTTTTTATAGGGCTCATCGGGAAGGTGAATAGCGGCACCTAGATAAGGCGCCATACCCATACCTGAAGAATCCTGTGCTGGGTCTGGGGTATTGTCACGTTTAATCTGACCAAACAAACCTCCGGTCCATGGCTGGCTGCCGTTATTATCAATAAGGTATTCAATATCCACTAAATACTCACCACGGCTAAAACGAAAACGTTTGGTAATGTTAACTTCGTTACTAGCTTGAAATAACAGGTCGACAACCAACTCATCCTGACCCTCTTCCAATTGGTAGCTAGTTTGTTGGCTAGTGAATTGAGCACGACCTTTTGCTGTATCGATACCATTAACACCAATCAAACCACTTTGAGCAATATAAGTACGCAGATTGGATTGTTCTAACAGAATAAAAGGAATCTCTGGATTATTTAATTCGGCAAAATGTTTTGGTAAAGCGGCAAAAACAATATCACCACCCTTGGTATTGATATCAATTTCCAGTGCATCGGTTTTAACTTTTATCCGATCAACACTGTCAACAACGGTTATTTTGTTAGTGGGTTCTAGGGGTTCAAAACTTGGAATATCAGCGTCGTTACCTGTGCTGGCTATTGCTGTTGGCAATTCAGATTCGGTGACAGGCGTTGCAGTTGTATAGCTGGTTTTTTGTTGCTGCTGATAAGCGGCAACGACGTCGGTACCCTTTCTTTGGTCTCTAAAATTTACCCACTCGGTGAGCAACATAAAAGATAAGGCGGCAATGGCGCCAATTAATAAATAGCGTTGAAAGTTCATAATTAGTGTGCAGGTTGCCCGTCGTTGTTGTCAGTTGTTTTTTTCGGCACAGGATCAAAGCCACCAGGATTAAAAGGGTGGCAACGCAGTAGTCGATGGATTGCTAAATAACTACCTTTAATAGCGCCATGGGTTTCAATAGCTTGAATAGCGTAGCTGGAGCAGCTGGGTTGGAAGCGACAGTGGTTAGCCATTAATGGACTAATCGCATATCGGTAAACTTTAATACAGCCTATAAATAGTCGGCGCATATTTCGCCTATCAAGATAGAGAGAATAGGGTTAGGAATATTTGATCTTTGTTCTTGCTTCTATAATAGCCATTAAATAACTATTACAGGTGTTTAGTTTTTCCAGCCTTTAAGGATTTTTGGTAAAGCTGTTGCCAGAGCTGATTGAACAGCGCATGCAAAGCGGCGTTATCCAACTGATCTAAACCACCTCTTGCCAATACAACCGTATCAATACCACCTAAACAGTGCTGTTGTAACCTAAAGCTTTCTCGAAGAATGCGTTTTATTCGGTTGCGCTGTGTAGCAAGGCGGACATTCTTCTTCGCAATAACCACACCTAGTCGGGGTGTGGTGGTACCGTTGTTGCGCGCTAAATATAACACTTGTTGCTTGGAAACTTTTAACTGGGCGTCATCAAAAACGGTTTTGTAAGCATTTGCATCCAGCAGTCTTAGGGATTTATTAAATGAAGAGTTAAGCATAACTGTTCATTTATCCTATGGAATGATGAATGCGAAAATCTATCAATTAAGCCGTTAAACGTTTGCGGCCTTTGGCACGACGACGATTAATTAAGGCGCGACCATTTTTAGTGGCCATACGAGCGCGGAAGCCGTGGGTGCGTTTGCGTTTCAATACGCTGGGTTGAAATGTTCTTTTCATAACGTTAATTCCAAACTGATACTGACAAAATCTTTGTTAAACCAAGGGGAAAAGGCACTCTTAATGGCCCAAGCAAACCCCTAGTTATCAAGGATCGCGCATTCTAGAGAATTTGTTGCACAAGATCAATTTGTTTGTCAGCAGATTGCGCAGTAATTTTAGCTATATAAAGAGAAGCAGTAGGCCCAATACAGGGTATAGAGATTTAGGCACAAGCTATATACACGATATTGATAATTTATCCACAGGTGTTGTGCAATGTTATCCACAATTTTCGAGTTGGCAGTGATTGTATTAATGGCTTATTGAAAATAGATCATAAGTCATTGATAAATAATATCTATTCGTGAGACGGTTTTTTTTAGATATTCTGTGTTTTTTTGTGGATAAGTCAAAATTCAGAGAGTACAATGCACAGCTCTTAAGGAAAGTTATCCAAAACCTTTTCTGTTTGGTGGTTGGTATGGCCGTCATAGCCGTCATAGCCGTCATAGCTGGCATAGGCACTAAAAGCACTATCT
>NZ_CAXAHB010000037.1:0-19716 GCF_963968385.1 uncultured Oceanicoccus sp. | reverse complement strand
GCAGCTCACAGCAACAACAGCACAATAAGCAAGATACAACAGCGCAAGATCGCTAAATTTATGGAATTCCTATGCTAAATCAATATCCTCTTTGGAAGTACCTACTGATACTGTTAGTGGTCTGTTTCGGCTTTTTCTATGCCGCGCCTAATCTGTATGCCCCGGATCCTGCCGTGCAAATTTCGGGTGAAAGCAGTGCCATGGTTATTGATGAAAAAGCATTGCAGATTGCTACCAAAGCTCTAACCATCGCCGATATTGAGTTTTTTGGTGATGAAATTAATGCTAAAGGCAGTAGTGCGCTGATTCGTTTAAAAAATCGTGATCAGCAGCTACCAGCGCAGAAAGTTATTCAGCGTGCTTTGGGTGATGGTTATATCGTCGCACTGAATTTGGCCTCTACCACCCCCGATTGGCTTGCCGACTGGGGTGCCCAACCAATGAAGCTGGGTCTTGATTTAAGTGGTGGTGTGCATTTTCTACTAGAGGTAGATACGGCAGCGGCGATTGCCAAACGTATGGATAACTATACCAATGGCGTCAAGCGCGTACTGAGAGAAGACAAAATACGCGGTTTTATTCGCTTAACCGAGGATGGTCGTATTCGCGGAAAATTTAAATCTGAAGCGTTACGTGATCAGGCAAGTAGCAAAATTCGCAGTGAGTATAGCGAGTTGCAACGTCAGGCTGTTGATGGTGAGGATGGCTTTTTCCTTTACTTATCTATTTCCCCCGCCAAAGTTAAAGAGATCGAAGATTACGCTGTAGATCAGAATTTAATTACTTTGCGTAACCGTGTTAACGAATTAGGTGTTTCTGAACCCTTGGTACAGCGTCAGGGTCGTAACCGTATCGTGGTTGAATTACCCGGTATTCAGGATACCGCTGAGGCCAAACGTATTCTGGGTAAAACCGCCAATATGGAATTTCGTTTAGAGGCCAAATTCGACGCTACCAGTTCGAGCAAAGAAGAGTTCGATTTTCGAGATCAAAACCGGCTAGAAGGCAGCGCCTTTCTTGAACGGAATGTCGTTATTACCGGTGAGCGCGTTGCCAGCGCCTCGGCAGGCTTTGACCCCCAGAGTAGCCAGCCACAGGTAAATATTACCTTGGACAGCGAAGGGGGTGCGATGATGCACCGGGTAACACGCCATAATATCCAGCGTCGTTTAGGTGTCCTATTTATCGAACGTAAAAGTCGTACCCGTTATGAAACCAACCAGGCGGGTGAAGAGATCGTGACTAAAGTTCCCTTTGATGAAAAGAAAATTATTAGTCTGGCTACGATTCAAGATGCTCTGGGTGTGCAATTTAGAATTACCGGTCTAGACAATCCTGCCGAAGCGGCTGAGCTTGCGCTGTTATTGCGTGCCGGTGCTTTAGCCGCGCCCATTGATTTTGTGGAAGAGCGTACAGTAGGGCCGTCACTCGGTGCTGAAAATATTCAATTAGGCGTTACCTCGGTACAAATAGGTTTGGCCTTGGTCGCTGTCTTTATGGTGATTTACTATCGCTTGTTTGGTGTGGTGGCTGTGGTTGGCTTGAGCTTTAACCTCGTCTTATTGATCGCATTGATGTCAATATTGTCGGCCACATTAACGCTGCCGGGCATTGCCGGCATTGTCTTGACCGTTGGTATGGCGGTTGATGCGAATGTACTGATCTTTGCGCGAATACGTGAAGAATTAAAAAATCGTATGTCACCACAGCAGGCCATTAGTGCCGGTTATGATCGAGCCTTTGTTACCATTATGGATGCCAACATAACGACTTTGTTAGTGGCGGTTATTTTATATGCGGTGGGCGCAGGTCCGGTAAGAGGTTTTGCTGTGACTTTATCACTGGGGATTATCACCTCGATGTTTACCGCAATTGTGGCATCTCGGGCACTCATCAACCTGACCTATGGTGGTCGTAAAGTTAAGCAGCTATCGATTTAATCGAAATCGTTGATATTGGTTTAATACTCGCTGAGGCGAAAAATTTTTATGTCAGAACAACACTTGGAACAGTCAGTACCCGCGAAAAAAATTATCCCTTTTATGAGTTATCGAAAATTGGCGATGGTGGTTTCGCTGGTTTTGATTGTCATCTCGCTGGGTTCTTTGGCGACTAAAGGTCTAAAGTTCGGTCTGGACTTTACCGGTGGCACTTTGGTGGAAGTGGGCTACAGCAAAGTTGAACCTCTGACGAATATCCGTAATACCATTGCTGAAGCAGGCTATAAAAATGCGATAGTGGTTCACTTTGGTTCCGAGACCGATATTCTGGTGCGTTTACCTGAAGGCTATAGTGATCAATTAGGTGCGCAATTGGTATCTGTATTACAGCAGGATTTTGACGGTTTGATTGAACTGCGTCGAATTGAGTTTGTTGGCCCGCAAGTGGGTAATGAATTGAAAGAGCAGGGTGGCCTAGCGATGTTAATGGCCTTGGGTATGGTGATGTTGTATATCGCCTTTCGTTTCCAATTTAAGTTCTCTGTAGGTGCAGTATCGGCGTTGGCGCATGATGTAATTATTACTTTGGGTATATTCTCTATCCTGCAATTGGATTTTGATTTAACAGTATTGGCCGCAGTATTGGCGGTGATTGGTTATTCGCTTAACGATACCATTGTGGTATCGGATCGTATTCGTGAGAATTTCCGAAAAATTCGTAAAAGTCAGGCGCAGACGGTAATTGATATATCATTAACTGAAACACTGGCTCGTACTTTGGTGACGTCATTAACAACGTTGTTGGTATTGCTGGCACTGTTTTTTTATGGTGGTGAATTGATTCACGGTTTTGCCATTGCATTGATTGTGGGTGTGTTGGTGGGTACTTATTCTTCTGTTTATGTCGCGGCCAATATTTTATTGATTATGGATATCTCCAAGGAAGATTTAATTTTACCTGTTAAGGAGGGGGCAGAGATCGACGATATGCCTTAATCTTTGTCGATATGACAGCCTGGTCTGGAATTCAGGTTTTTTGTTGAGTGATCAAATTATTCTTCATCCTCGATAGGGCTATCTTCACCTTTTACCGATCTGATACTAGTAGCAATATTGTCTTGAATTTTAAGAATTTCAAAATAATAACACCCAATCGCAACGCAGGCAGAGCCATCAGGGAAAGACTCTAGTTGCTCCAGTAATAAACCATTTAGCGTTTTGGGACCATCGACAGGCAACTCCCAATTAAGCTCCTTGTTAATCTCCCGAATAGTCGCGGTGCCGTGAATAATAAAAGAATCATCCGACTGTGGATGGATATCTTTTATCTGGTTTGTCATATTTGAGGTGAATTCGCCAACGATCTCTTCCAGAATATCCTCCAACGTGACCACGCCTTGAACCACCCCATATTCGTCAACTACAAGACCAAAACGCCGTTGCTGTTGTTGAAAATTAACTAGTTGAGTATGCAGTGGTGTCGTTTTGGGTGTGAAATAAGGTTCACGAATTTGGTTGATTAAGCTGTTGCGATCAATAGCGCCTTGTTCATCAATGACACGGCTGACATTACGTTGGTGAAGGATGCCCACCACATTATTAATATCGTCGTTAAAAACAGGGATGCGAGTAAATTCTATTGAGCGCAACTGCTGCAGCAAACTTTCATCGTCATCATCAAGATCGATGCCAATCACTTCATTGCGGGGGATCATAATATCCTCCACGGTGACTTGTTCAAGATCGAGAATATTTAATAACATACCTTGGTGGCGTGGTGGAATATGCGGACCCGCATCGCCAACAATAGTGCGCAGTTCGTCTTGACTAATATTCTCATTATTCTGTTTGCCGGTATCGATACCAAACAGTTTGAGCAAATTGTTGGTGATATTGTTAATAAACCATACCACCGGATAGAGAATTTTTAATAAGGGTACCAAAACTGCGCTGGCGGGAAAGGCTATTTTTTCAGGATAGAAAGCGGCAACAGTTTTCGGGGTAATTTCAGCAAAGATTAAAAATACTAGCGTTAAAATAATCGGCCCAATCACCACAGAAGCCGCCTCGCCCCACAGGCGAATCACAATCACAGTAAACAAAGAAGCGGCGACAAAGTTAACCAAGTTATTGCCTATTAAAATTAGACTAATCAAACGATCGGGGCGTTTTAATAAGCGATAGGCGCGGCGGGCACCCTTATGGCCTTTGCTGCGCAGGTGTTTCAGCCGATAACGGTTGAGCGACATCATACCCGTTTCGGTGCTGGAGAAAAAAGCAGAAAGTAGTAGTAGCGCTGCCAGAATGGCGAGTAGTACTTCTAGAGATAACTCGTTCAACGAGTGGTGTTCCTTTTATTATTTACAGCGGCATATAGTGAACAAAAAAAAGTCCAGAAGCAACCAGTTAAATTAGTAAAAGATGGACTGCAATTAGGCGTCATAGTGCGTTATGGAGCAAGGAGAAATTCCAACACAAATTTACTGCCAAAGTAGGCCAGAATGAGTGTGGTAAAGCCAACAAAAGTCCAGCGGGCAGCGGTTTGACTGCGCCAGCCCAGTTGATGTCGTCCCCACAGCAAAGTAGCAAAGATAAGCCAAGCTAGAAGGCTAAAAAAAGTTTTATGCGCCAGATGTTGGGCAAACAGATCATCAATAAACATAAAGCCGGTCATTAATGAAAGCGTTAGCAGTGCCATACCAATCCAAATCAATTCAAACAGGATTTGTTCCATGGTTTGTAACGCTGGTAGCAGTTTTAAAATACCGCCCATATGATGATGTTTAAGATGGCGTTCTTGCAGTGCCAGTGCTATTGCCTGAATGGTAGCAATAGTCATCAAGCTATAAGCCAAAATAGAAATCAGGATATGACCCAATATCCCAGGTGATTCTATCGATATAGCCTGAGCCGGCGAAGGAACACTGGAAGCTACAATAGACAGTGCGGCCAAAGGAAATAAGGCAACCAGTAAATTACTGGTGGGACGGCGCAGAATACTGATCAGGCTGATGACAGAGATACAGCAAAAAATCAGTGACGATACCCGAAAAAAGCCTAAATCCATTTGTTGGTCGGCGTAGATGGTATGAACGGCGCTGTAGCCATGTGCCAACACCGCAACAATGCCAATGCCAAACAGAATAGAGGGTCGAGGCTGTTTGGTTTGATTGAGCAGGTAGCCTACCTGCATTGCGGCAGCAAGCAAGTAAAGGCAGATAGCGATGACATTGGTGACGGTGATCATGGTTATTGTGTTGCTCTTTTCCGATAAGTTTATTCCGCTGAGAAACGCGTCCGATATTGGTTCAAGCTGGCAGCTCGGTTATACTTTCACAGTTTATACTAATTCAACACAGCTCGTCGTCAGAGAATAACCCTATTATGTTTGAGAATCTAACCAATCGTCTATCCCATTCCCTGAAAAGCATTACCGGTCAGGCGCGTCTGACGGATGACAATATTAAAGACACCCTGCGTGAAGTGCGGATGGCGTTACTAGAGGCGGACGTTGCTCTGCCCGTGGTTAAGGACTTTGTTCAGGCGGTTAAAGAGCGCGCAGTCGGGCAGGAGGTCAGCAAGAGCCTTAGCCCTGGCCAGATGTTCGTCAAAATTGTAAACGATGAGTTGGAAGCCCTGATGGGTAAAGCCAACGAAAGTTTAAATCTCTCTGCCCAGCCACCGGCGGTCGTATTGATGGCGGGTCTGCAAGGTGCGGGTAAAACCACCTCGGTCGCCAAACTAGCCCGTTTTCTGAAAGAAAAAGAAAACAAAAAGGTGATGGTGGTCAGTGCGGATGTTTATCGTCCCGCAGCGATTAAACAGCTAGAGACTTTGGCGCAAGAGGTTGAAGCGATTTTTTACCCAGCTACTACCGAGCAAAAGCCGATTGATATCGTTAATGGCGCAGTCGCGGAAGCGAAATTACAGTTTGCTGATGTTCTAATCGTTGATACCGCTGGTCGCTTGGCCATTGATGAAGCCATGATGAGCGAGATTAAACAGTTACATTCGGCTATTACGCCAGTCGAAACTCTGTTTGTAGTTGATGCCATGACCGGTCAAGATGCTGCCAATACTGCCAAGGCCTTTAATGATGCGCTACCACTAACCGGCGTTGTACTGACTAAAGCCGATGCCGATACCCGCGGTGGTGCGGCACTTTCGGTGCGTCATATCACTGGCAAACCGATTAAATTTATCGGTGTCGGTGAAAAAACGACTGCCCTCGATCCATTTCACCCCGATCGTATCGCCTCCCGCATTCTCGGTATGGGCGATATGCTCTCGCTGATTGAAGAAGCCGAGCAAAAGCTGGATCGTAAAAAAGCCGAGAAACTGGCGAAAAAAATCAAAAAGGGTAAGAAGTTTGACCTTGAAGATCTGCGTGATCAGCTTCAGCAGATGCAAAATATGGGGGGTATTGGCGATATGCTCAATAAACTGCCCGGTATGGGCAATATGGCGCAAATGGCACAATCGCAAGTCGACAATAAGGCATTTACCCGCATGGAAGCCTTGATCAACTCCATGACGCCGGCTGAGCGTCGTAACCCAGACCTGCTTAATGGCTCGCGCAAGCGTCGGATAACCACTGGCTCTGGTACTGAAATTCAGGATTTGAACCGTCTCTTAAAGCAACATAAACAGATGGCCAAAATGATGAAAAAAATGAAGTCCAAAGGCGGTATGGCCAATATGATGCGTGGCCTTCAAGGTGTGATGCCTCCCGGTGGCGGTGGCTTTCCCGGTCAGTAATTGCCCGAAACAATCCCTTAAATTTGAGGTATTTGGGCCCAAATCGGTCCAAAAGCACCAAATCTTGTGGCTAAGTGCCTGAAACAGGGCCAAATAACTCCCTTAAATGGTTCCAAATCGAGAGGCTATGTCGTAGAATACCGCGCCTTTGCGAGTGGCCTATTGTCTCTCGGTTTGCCCATGTCTGCGATACTGCGCATGCAAAGGCTATAAATTTTTAAGCTCTGACCCTGTTGGCAGAGCGTCATTGTTAGGAAATATAAGGTAATGGTAACGATTCGTTTATCTCGTGGTGGCTCAAAAAAGCGCCCGTTTTATCACTTAAATGTTAGCGATAGCCGCACATCGCGCGATGGCCGTTTTATTGAGCGTGTGGGCATCTTTAACCCGATCGCCAGCGGTGCTGAAGAGCGTCTGCGTGTTGATCAAGAACGCATTGATTACTGGGTAAGTAAAGGTGCCAAGTTATCTGACCGTGTTGCTAATTTGGTTGCTCAAGCTAACGCAGCTTAATGGTTGTCACCATTGAGGCGGAGTGATGACTGATACGTCCGGACTTGTGGTAATCGGTAAGATTACCTCGGTTTACGGTGTTAAAGGTTGGGTCAAAATTCACTCTTATACTGAACCCATGGAAAATTTTATGGGCTATCAGTCCTGCTACCTTGACCGCGGCGACCAGTGGGAGCCGATCGATTTTGAGGCAGCAAAACGCCATGGTAAAGGTCTAATAGCCTTGATCGAAGGCGTTAATGATCGCGAAGTGGCTCGTGGTTATTGTCAACATGATATAGCCATACCGGTGACTGAAATGCCGGTATTGGGCAAAAATGATTTTTATTGGCATCAGCTTAAAGGCCTAAAAATATTCACCGCCAACTCAGCAGGTGATGAGCAACTACTAGGTGAAGTGCAGGAAATAATGGAAACTGGCGCCAACGATGTGCTGGTTATCAACCAATGTCATGGCAGTATTGATCAGCGGGAACGTTTAATCCCATGGGTACCTGAACAAGTGATTAAAGACGTAGATCTAGAGGCAGGCTTGATTCGGGTTGAATGGGATGCCGAGTTTTAAAGGTTAAATAAAAGCAGGTGCAGTTTTGATGCAAATGGGTGTTATCACGCTGTTTCCTGAGATGTTTGCTGCTGTTACCGAGCATGGTATTAGCGGTCGAGCGGTTAAACAGAATTTAGTCACAGTAGAGCATTGGAACCCTCGCGACTTTACCGAGGATAAGCATCGTACTGTTGATGATCGTCCCTATGGTGGTGGCCCTGGGATGGTAATGAAAGTTGAACCTTTGCGAGCTGCTATTCATGCTGCAAAGCAGAAGCTTGGGTCGGAAGCCAAGGTGATTTATTTGTCACCACAGGGGCGTCAACTAGACCAAGCTGGCGTTATAGAGTTAGCCAGCCGAAAGCATTTAATTTTAGTCGCGGGTCGTTACGAAGGTATCGATGAGCGTTTAGTCGAAACCGAAATCGATGAAGAATGGTCGATTGGTGACTATGTACTCAGTGGTGGCGAATTGGCCGCTATGGTCTTGATCGATACTGTGGTCAGGCAATTACCTGGCGCATTAGGTCATGATCAATCGGCACAGCAAGATTCATTTGCCGAAGGTTTATTAGATTATCCGCATTATACGCGACCGGAACAATTTGCCAGCCTGCCAGTACCCGATGTACTGATGAGCGGGGATCATGAGAAAATTCGACGCTGGCGGTTGCAGCAAGCGTTGGGGCGGACCTGGTTAAGACGACGCGAGTTGCTTGATAACCGTGAATTAAACGCCGAAGAAAAAGCATTATTGGCTGATTTTATTGCCCAGTTGCCATCGTAAATAAAGAGTCACTACTAAAGAGTAACTAAAGCATAAATACAGTCTTTGATAGATAAAAATTCATCTGGACCAATGTAAGCTCATAGGGAGCCTATAAGTACAGAGTACACACTGGCCGAGCGGCCAGGCAGCATGACCTTAGGAGTCAACCATGAGCAAAAACAAAATTATCGCTGAACTTGAAGCGGAACAGATGACCAAAGCCGTACCTGAGTTTGGTCCCGGTGATACCGTTGTCGTACAGGTAAAAGTAAAAGAAGGTAACCGCGAGCGTCTTCAGGCTTTTGAAGGTGTTGTTATCAGTAAGCGTAACCGCGCACTTAACTCGGCTTTTACGGTACGTAAAATTTCTCACGGTGTTGGTGTTGAACGTACTTTTCAAACCTTCAGCCCGTTGGTTGATAGCATTGAAGTTAAACGTAGCGGTAGTGTTCGTCAGGCTAAACTATACTACTTGCGTGAGTTGAGCGGTCGTGCAGCGCGCATCAAAGAAAAACTGGCTAAATAATTATTTAGCGATTACTGAGAAAAGGCAGCCATTGGCTGTCTTTTTTGTCTTTAAAGATTGTTATTGTTAGTCAACATCGGCAATCTACCCTGCATAATGAAAAAATCGCAAACTAACAATACTGTTATCGATCTTTATCTGGATGCCCTGTTTATGGAAAAGGGCTTAAGTCAGAATACTTTGGGCTCCTATCAACGTGATCTGATTCATTTTGATCGCTGGTTGGCAACGCAATCGGCCAGCTTGCTTGACGTTAAAAAGACCGATATAGAGTTCTATTTATCGTTTCGTTTGCAAAACAAACAATCGGCGCGATCGACGGCAAGATTGCTGTCCTGTCTACGCGGTTTTTACCAATATCAATTGCGTGAATCGAGAATTTTATTAGATCCAACGCTGGAGATAGAAAGCCCGAGGTTGCCGAGCACACTGCCTAAGTCATTAAGTGAGGCTGATGTTGAGGCCTTATTAGCAGCTCCTGATATTAATCAGCCCATTGAGTTGCGTGACAGGGCAATGCTTGAACTGCTCTATGCTTCGGGTTTGCGGGTCACTGAGCTGGTTTCTATACAGCTAGGTCAGTTAAGCATGACCCAAGGCGTGATTCGGGTGATGGGTAAAGGTAGCAAAGAACGTTTGGTGCCTACTGGTGAAGAAGCGTTACTGTGGTTGCAACGCTATATGCAGCAAGGTAGGCCACTGCTGTTAGGCGCCAAAATGAGCGATACTATGTTCCCTTCAAAGCGCGGCACCATGATGACTCGGCAAACTTTCTGGCATCGTATTAAAATCTACGCCCAGCGTGCCGGTATTAATCGCCCGTTATCGCCGCATACACTGCGTCATGCGTTTGCAACCCACTTGATTAATCATGGTGCCGACCTACGGGTTGTGCAATTGCTGCTCGGACACAGTGACCTGAGCACCACACAAATATATACTCATGTCGCCAGAGAGCGCATGAAAGAGCTACATGCAGAACATCATCCGCGTGGATAGGGTAAAATGAACTATCTTAGTGTTCGTTTTACTAAGAACTAACTTGATATAAAGAGAGAGTAAGATGAAATTGTTTGCCAGTTTACCAACAGTTGCTTTGGGCTGTTTATTGTTTGCATTATCCAGCTTAAGTATTGCGCAAAATCAAAGCTCCGGTGCTGCAGAAACGGTCTCAGCCGAGATACAGCAGGCAATAAGAAAAAGCTTTAAGGCTAGCCGGCCGAGTCTGACGCTGCAGTCGATTAACAGCAGTGCCATCGAAGGGCTATATGAAGTGCAAATCGCCAATGGTCCAGTGCTTTATTCGACGCCTGATGGCAAACACTTTGTGTTAGGTGATCTGTTTGCAACCACGTCAGGTGGTTTTATCAATTTGGCCGAACAGGCGCGTGAAAGTGGTCGCACTGAATTAATGGCAACGGTTAGCGTCGACGATATGATTATCTTTGCGCCTAAAGATCAGCCCAGCAAAGCCGAGATCGTGGTTTTTACCGATGTTGATTGTTTTTACTGCCAGAAATTTCATCAGGAAATTCCCGACTTAAACCGCCTTGGTATCGAAGTTCGTTATTTGGCATATCCGCGAGCAGGTATAGGCTCTGACTCCTATAAAAAAATTGCCAGCGCTTGGTGTGCGGACGATAGGCAAGCTGCCATGACTAAGCTAAAAGCTCGTCAGCGCATTCCATACGATATATGCCCCGACAATCCCGTCGAAGCGCAGATGAAATTAGGTAAGCAGATGGGTGTTAGTGGTACCCCAGCTCTTGTGACCACAACAGGACGCTTAATGCCTGGTTATATGCCGGCACTGCAATTAGCTAGTGCGCTAGGTATAGCGGTAGATCCCGATGTGGCAACTGAATTACAAAGACAGCAGCCGACAGCTAACAAAAAATAAGCGCTGACGAGACTAATAGCAACAGCCAAAACCAGCGTAAATCCCACTGTTGGAGATGGCTTTGCAGGCTCTGCTGAAATACAATGCGTCTTCAAATTTTATTGCCATTTTCACCAATCAGTAGGAGAGGGTAGTTTGAACCCGGTAAATATAGGTATCTGTGGTCTGGGGACCGTTGGTCAAGGTACGGTTGATGTCTTGCGACGCAACTGTGCAGAAATAGCGGCTCGCGCCGGTTGCAGCATTGAAATTAGCCATATTGGCGCTCGCCGTGGTGCTGATATAGATGGCATTACCGTTAGCACCGATATCTTTGCCGTGGCCGAAGATAGCCACGTTCATATTCTGGTCGAGCTAATTGGCGGCACCACAGTCGCCAAAGAATTGGTGCTGAAAGCCATTGCCAATGGCAAGCACGTAGTCACAGCTAACAAAGCGCTAATTGCCGAGCATGGTAACGAAATTTTTGCCGCTGCCGCAGAGCAGGGCGTCAGTGTGGCTTTTGAAGCCGCAGTAGCCGGTGGTATTCCGATTATTAAAGCGATTCGCGAAGGCCTGGCTGGCAATCGTATCGAATGGTTGGCAGGTATTATCAACGGCACCGGCAACTTTATTCTCAGTGAAATGCGTGACAAGGGTCGTGACTTTGACGATGTACTAAAAGAAGCGCAAGCCCTAGGTTATGCTGAAGCAGACCCAACCTTTGATGTTGAAGGTATAGATGCTGCGCATAAGCTGGTTATCTTGGCGTCCTTGGCTTTTGGTATTCCCTTGCAGTTTGATCAAGCCTATACCGAAGGTATCTCTAAAATCTCCACAGACGATGTCGAGTATGCTGAGCAGCTGGGTTATCGAATCAAGCACTTAGGTGTGGCTCGCCAGACTGACAAAGGTGTTGAGCTGCGTGTTCATCCAACCCTAATTCCTGATCAGCGTTTAATTGCCAATGTAAACGGCGTTATGAATGCAGTTCTTGTGCAAGGTGATGCTGTTGGTCCAACCTTATATTACGGTGCCGGTGCCGGTGCTGAGCCAACCGCTTCTGCCGTGGTTGCCGATATCATTGATGTTGCTCGTACTCTGAATGTTGAGCCCAAACATCGAGTACCTTATTTGGCCTTCCAGCCCAATGCATTAAACGATAGACCGATTGTCGATATAAACGATATAGAAACAGCGTATTATTTGCGCATGTCAGCTCAGGATAAGCCTGGAGTGCTATCAAACGTTGCGCAAATTCTCTCTAACGCGGGTATCAGCGTGGAGGCTATTACTCAGAAGGAAGCCGCCGATGGTGAGCTGCAAGTGCCGCTGATTATTTTGACTAGCCGCTCAGTAGAAAACCAACTGGTTTCGGCTATCAGTGAAATCGAAGCGCTGGATACCATCGAGGGTGAAGTGACCAGAATTCGCGTTGAATCACTGGGTTAAAATATTTTTTATTGTCTCTACCAAACAACGGTTTAAACCATGAAATACATCAGTACCCGCGGGCAGTCGCCAGCGTTAAATTTTGAAGAGGTGTTATTAACCGGCCTAGCACCTGATGGCGGTTTGTATGTGCCAGAGAGCTTGCCGGCATTTTCTCGTGAAGAAATCGCTTCATGGGCCGGCTCTAGTTATACCGATTTAGCCTTTAACATTGTGCAGCCCTTTGTCGGTGATTGCATTCCCGCCGATGATTTAAAAGCCATTATCGATGATACCTATATTGATTTTCGTCACCCTTCGATTGCGCCTTTGGTGCAGTTAGATCAAAACGAATGGGTGTTGGAATTATTTCAAGGGCCGACTTTAGCGTTTAAAGATTTTGCCCTGCAAATGCTGGGTCGGTTGCTGGATTATGTGCTTGAGCGTCGCAATCAAAAAGTTGTGATCATGGGGGCAACCTCCGGTGATACCGGTTCTGCAGCTATTCAAGGTTGTAAGCGTTGCAAAAATATTGATATTTTTATTCTGCATCCCTATCAACGTGTATCAGACGTACAGCGTCGTCAGATGACCACAGTATTGGCTGATAATATTCATAATATTGCCGTTAAAGGTAATTTTGATGACTGTCAGTCAATGGTAAAAGCCAGCTTTAACGATCAAAGTTTTTTACCTGAAGATCGACAACTAGTAGCGGTCAATTCGATTAACTGGGCGCGTATTATGGCTCAAATCGTTTACTACTTTTATGCTTCATTATCGTTGGGTGGTCCGCTACGCCCCGTCGCTTTTTCTGTACCTACTGGCAACTTTGGCGATATCTATGCCGGTTATTTAGCCACTAAAATGGGCTTGCCGATCGATCAGTTGGTTGTTGCTACTAACACCAATGATATTCTGCACCGCTGCATTAGCAACAATGATTTTGCCAAGCATCCATTGATCCATACCTTATCACCCAGTATGGATATTGTTATTTCCAGTAACTTCGAGCGTCTATTGTTTGATTGCTATGATCGTGATGGTGCGGCTATCAATGACTTAATGAATCGCTTTCAAACTGAAGATGTGGGGCTTACCGATTCGGCCTTTGCCAATGTGCGCAGTCTGTTTGATAGCTATAAAGTTGATGATGAGCAAACGGTTAACACCATTGCCGATGTCTATCAGACAACAGAATATTTGTTGGATCCGCATTCGGCGATTGGCGTCGAGGCAGCGCGTCAGGTTAGACGCCGTGATGATATTCCGATGATTACACTGGCCACGGCGCATCCTGCCAAGTTCCCAGAGCCGGTCATGAAGGCAGGTTATCCGCACGAGCCTGAGTTGCCCCACCATATGGCGAGTTTGTTTAAGGACGAAGAACGTTATACCGTCTTGGAGAATGATTTAGCTGCGGTGCATTCGTTTTTAGTTGAGAATATTACCGCCTAAGCTTTTATTGTTTTATCTAAAAAGGCTTGCCACGGACATTGATCAATGCAAAAAATCATAAGACGTCGGCAGTCGCCTATAACAGAGACCAATTTCTCTGATTCATTACACCCTTTGTTGCAGCATATTTATGCTGCCAGAGGTGTTTGCTCTGATGATCAAATACAAACCGAACTCTCCGCATTATTGTCGCCACAAGCGCTAAAAGGCTTGCCTGAGGCTATCGAACTATTAATCACTGCCCTAGAGCAACAGCAGCGCCTATTGATTGTTGGTGACTTTGACGCCGATGGTGCTACCAGTAGTGCGCTGGCGGTACTGGCATTAACCGCTATGGGAGCAGAGTCGGTTAATTTTTTAGTGCCTAATCGATTTGAATATGGCTACGGCTTAACGCCAGAGATTGTTGAAGTTGCCAAACAGTTTTCACCGGATTTAATTATTACCGTTGATAACGGCATTTCCAGTATTGATGGTGTTAATGCCGCCAATGCCGCCGGTATCAAAGTGCTGGTTACCGATCATCATTTGCCCGGAGAACAATTACCTGCAGCGGCAGCTATTGTGAATCCCAATCAGCCCGGCTGTGAATTTAGCAGTAAAAATCTAGCGGGTGTGGGAGTGATTTTTTATTTGATGTCTGTCTTGCGCTCGACGTTAAGACAGCGTCAATGGTTTCAGCAACAGAATATCGCCGAACCCGTTATGGCCGATTATTTAGATTTAGTCGCCTTGGGAACAGTCGCTGATGTTGTGCCGCTAGATAAAAATAACCGCATCTTAGTTGCTCAGGGTCTTCGACGTATTCGAGCAGGCAAAACTCGTCCCGGCATTAAGGCGCTACTGCGGTTTGGTAACCGCAGTAGCGATCGCGTGGTCAGCACAGATTTAGCTTTTGCAGTGGGTCCACGCCTAAATGCCGCAGGCCGCTTGGATGATATGACCTTAGGTATTCAGTGCTTGTTAACTGATGACGACCATCTGGCCAATGACATTGCCCGACAAATGGATGAGCTCAATCAAGATCGCAAGTCCATAGAGGCCAGCATGCAGCGTGAAGCCCTTGAAGCGTTAAAAACGCTTGATGTAGAAGAGGGCAATATGCCCTATGGTCTGTGTCTTTATGAGGCCAACTGGCATCAGGGTGTTATTGGTATTCTGGCCTCCAGAATTAAAGATCGCTATCACCGTCCGGTTATTGTGTTTGCCGATACCGATGAAAACGATGTCATCAAAGGTTCGGCTCGTTCTATTAGCGGTTTGCATATTCGTGATGTTTTAGATGCGGTAGCTTCACAGCATCCGGGTTTGTTAACCAAGTTTGGCGGTCATGCCATGGCGGCAGGTATGAGTCTGCAAAAAGACCAGTACAGCTTCTTTGCACAAGCCTTTGATCAGCAGGTTAGGCATCAACTGAGTGAAGAGCATTTACAGGCCGAGCTGTGTAGTGATGGCGAGCTGTTAGCCAATCACTTTACTTTGGATGTGGCGCAACTATTACGCGATGCTGGGCCTTGGGGTCAGCGCTTTCCTGAACCTTTATTCGATGGTGAATTTTTACTATTGCAACAGCGTATACTGAAAGAAAAGCATTTAAAAATGGTATTAGCGGTTGAGAGTCAACCACAGCTAGCGATTGATGCTATTGCCTTTAATGTTGATATTTCGCAATGGGAAGATCAAACAATTGATCGAGTCAGGGTGGCTTACAAGCTGGATGTTAATGAGTTTAGAGGTAGGCAAACATTACAAATGATGGTGGAGTATATTGAGCCTGTCTACTCAATATGCTGAGCAAAAAAAATGCCGCTTACGGTTAAAGTAAGCGGCATTTTTAATGAGCTGAATACTTATGGTAGCAAATGGGCTACAGCATCACGCTCTTCCGTTAATTCAGTTTCAGTGGCTTTCATTTTGCCTTCGCTGAATTCATTGACTGACAGGCCTTGCACAATTTCCCACTCGCCATTATTGCAACGACAAGGGAAAGAGTAGATCAAACCTTCAGTGATACCGTAAGAGCCATCTGAATAGACCCCCATGCTAACCCAGTCATCACCTTCAGTACCCAGCGCCCAGTTACGAACATGATCGATAGCTGCATTGGCAGCAGAAGCGGCAGAAGAAGCACCGCGGGCTTTAATAATGGCTGCACCGCGCTGTTGAACGGTCGGGATAAAGTCGTTTTCATACCAAGCTTGATCAACCTGATCGATAGCCGCACTACCGTTAACTTTAGTGTTGAATAAATCAGGGAACTGAGTGGCCGAGTGATTACCCCAAACAATCACGTTAGAGACATCATCAACCGTTACGCCAGTCTTCTGGGCGATTTGGGTTTTGGCACGGTTGTGATCCAAGCGCATCATCGCGGTGAAATTGCGCGGGTCAATGCTAGGTGCATTGCGCTGAGTGATTAGGGCGTTAGTGTTAGCTGGGTTGCCCACAACCAATACTTTAATATTTTTGCTGGCATTCTCGTCAATCGCTTTACCCTGTACCGAGAAAATAGCCGCGTTGGCCTCAAGCAGATCTTTACGCTCCATACCGGGTCCACGAGGGCGTGCGCCCACTAACAGGGCATAGTCACTGTCCTTAAAGCCAACATTAGGGTCGTCAGTACATACCACGCCGGCCAATAGTGGGAAGGCACAATCGTCCAGTTCCATCTTAACGCCCTCTAGGGCGTCCATTGCAGGGGTAATATCCAATAATTGCAGAATCACTGGCTGGTCATCGCCCAGCATAGCGCCAGAGGCAATGCGGAAAAGAAGTGCATAGCCAATCTGGCCAGCTGCACCGGTAACGGTAACGCGTACGGGTTGTTTCATTGTTATGTCCTGATGGTTTGCAGATTTAATGGATAGAGCTCAAAAAATAGGGCGCCTATTCTAGTGATTTACACGCTAAATTTCTAGCAAAACCTGCTCAATCGAGCCCAAGATCGGTTATGCAGGGTGTATTTAGTGCTACAATCGCCGCCATCGATTATTGACCCAAAGCCATGCTGCCAACATCCAACGAAAATATTATGACCCAGCTAGATACTCGTAAATCCAAGCTTGAATTGAATAAGCTGCAAAAGCGCCTGCGTCGCTATACGGGGCAAGCTATTGCTGACTATAAGATGATTGAAGCGGGCGATAGGGTGATGGTCTGTCTATCTGGAGGTAAAGACTCCTACGCGATGCTGGATATTTTGATCAATCTACAGCAGAGCGCGCCCGTCTCTTTCGAATTAGTCGCGGTCAATATGGATCAAAAGCAGCCGGGTTTTCCCGAGCAGGTATTGCCGGATTATCTGGATAAATTGGCTATTGAATACTATATCGTCAATAAAGATACCTATTCGGTGGTAAAAGAAAAAATCCCCGAAGGAAAAACCACCTGTGGACTCTGTTCGCGTTTGCGTCGCGGCACCCTCTACAGTTTTGCCGAAGATATCAATTGCAATAAAATTGCGCTGGGTCATCATCGCGATGATATTGTCGAGACGATGTTTCTAAATATGTTCTATGGCGCCAAGCTTTCTGCCATGCCGCCCAAATTATTATCAGACGATAAACGCAATGTGGTGATTAGGCCAATGGCCTACTGCAAAGAAAGCGATCTGGAACGCTATGCGCAGTTTAAAGCTTTTCCGATTATCCCCTGCAACCTCTGTGGTTCCCAAGAAAATCTGCAGCGGCAAAATATTAAAACCATGTTGCAGCAATGGGAGCGAGAGCATCCCGGCCGTATCCAAAGTATTTTTGGTGCGCTGAAAAATATAAAACCCTCACAGCTTGCCGATATTGATTTGTTTGATTTCGACAATCTCGGCTTAGATCGATCGGGTGAGAGGGCTGAGTATGAATATGATGCTGCTAAAGTAAGCTCATCTAATGGGCCTGCCGGTGTGCAGCTTATTGATGCTACTTTTTTGAGTTAATATTTTTTAAGATGTTATGTTAATAGTTGAAGCCTGCCTTTGAAAATTAATTGATAAAAATAATCTTATTAGTAAGTTAATAATTAAATTTTTATAAAATTATCGTTCACTATAGAATTTATATTGCAATATGATTATTCGTAGAATATCTTAGCGTTAATACTCGGTGGGAAAAGGTCTATAAAAGGGAAAGAAGGATCTAGAGAGTCTTCCGCTTTCAGTGGCGCACTGTAGCGTTCACAACCAAATCACAATGGTAATGTCAGCAATACCATTGAAGCCCTCGTAGCGACTATTATCGATTACTGAGTAGAGTGTCACTCACCAGCCACCAGCTCCAGCTTCAGCCACCAACCATCAGACAGGAGTCCACGATGATAGATCATCTCGATAAAACAACCGCTGGCAACACAACCCAGGTTAAAGCCAAGCGTTTTCCCCATCGTAAACTAGCAGGCATGCTTATGCTGGTCGTGCTAGCCATCGTGGTTGTGAATGCTGTTAACTTTGGAAAATAGAATGTCGAGGAAGTGAAAGCCTTGCTTTGAAGTCCTGCAGGCAATGGACAGTAATGCCAATGGTCAAATCGATCAGCAGGATGCAGCCTATGCGCAACTTAATATCTGGCAGGACACGAATCAGAATGGTCAACTGGACGCAGCAGAATTACTCAGTCTGGAAGAGGCTGGCATTCAATCTCTGCAAACTGCCTATCAAAATTCCAATCAGGTGGATGGCAATAATAATGCTCATCGGCAACAGGGTGCTTTTACTAAAACCGATGGCACCAGTGCCAATCTTGGTAATTTGTAAAAATAGGAGTTTGAACAATGATTGGGTTAAAACTAAAAACACTTATAGTATCTGTTCCAATATATATGGTGCTGGGACTGATTGCTCTTATTCTGAATTTCGTTTTTTTTATGATATTTGAGCTTATTTTTATTGGTGATAGCATGGTAGGAACTCTGCATCCTCTGGCAATTGCCATAGTTTACATAATTGTTGGGCCATTTGCTTTGCTTGGTCTGTCAGTTTTAGTCTGGTTTAAAAAGTCCAGGTTCACATCACACAGTATTATCTTGTTCGTTCTTTTATTGGTAGTTCCATTTTTTTACCTTATAACTAATTTTGCTAATTTAGGTTCTGAACAATATCTATTCGGATTTTCGCTATTGTCAAATAAATATTTAACCATATTCGGTTATTTATATGTATTAATTACAGGCTTACTTGTCGCTTTATTTCAGATATTGGCGGCATCTGCTGCTATCAAATTAGCTCAACTTCTAGTTAAGCGATTTACAAAAAATAATCGGAAAGCATAAGAGAAGTATCATGATGGGGAATAATGTTGGTGATATTACAATAGGTGATAACAGGATTACAGTAACGATTGGCAATACTTCCTTTGACTTATCAGTCCCTGGAGTCAGTGATCTGGGCATAGATCCCAGTGCGCCCAACTTTCATAATTATGGCGATATTCATATATTAGGTCCAACAGGGCATTTTAATGGGGTTGGTCTCTTATATGAAAATCTGACAGAGCAACCAGCACCATCTGATTTCCGTACCAATACATCGGGAGACATAAAGAAAGATGGTGAAACAAGTAAAATTTTTTTGGGTACTGTTCGAAGTTATAAGAACGCGCAGGAACTTAGCGTAGTCAATGTTACGCTTGATGATCATTGGTTAGATCCCGGTATTGTTACAAGAACCATTAGGGAGGTTGATGGTCAGTACGTTATTATTACCATGGGTATTGGCAATGGCGCGCTTCCAACTTTGAATGATCTTTTTTCTGGTCCACTATGGAGAAGCGAAGCTGATGCCCTGGCAAGAGAAACTATCTACGAAGAAGCCAATGGGCAGTATCGACCAGACCCGAGACAATCCGATGATGGTAGCGAAGAAGAAAATGACACCCAAAGCCTAGAAGAATGGCTCAAAGAAAACAA
>NZ_CAXAHB010000036.1:0-19755 GCF_963968385.1 uncultured Oceanicoccus sp. | reverse complement strand
TACAGCTAAATTACAGCTAAATTACGAATAAAGCGGCCTTGTTCAGCTGATTAGTTAAGCCACTTTAGTCCGCCTGTCTGCGTAAAAAGGCAGGAATATCAAGGTATTCCATATCTTTTTGAGCCACTGCAGCCACCGCTTCACTAGCCACTGCCTGTTGTGAGTTATTACGCATAACCGTTGGACGATCCAACACACGGTAGTCTGGGTTGTTAGCATCAGCCGCCTTATTCTCAACCACTTTTAACGGCGTTTCGGCCATTTCGCCACCCAAACCAGTCGCGACAACTGTCACACGCAACTCCTCTGACATCTCGGGGTCGATAACAGTTCCCACAACCACCGTGGCATTTTCTGAGGCAAATTCTTCAACGGTGTCACCGACCTCTGAGAACTCACCCAGAGACAAATCAAGACCGGCCGTGATATTGACCAGAATACCGCGCGCACCCTGAAGATTAATATCATCCAGCAATGGACTGCGAATCGCCGCTTCCGCCGCCTCACGCGCACGATTCTCGCCTTGCGCACGACCGGTACCCATCATCGCCATACCCATTTCTGACATCACGGTACGCACATCAGCGAAATCCACATTGATCATGCCCGGACGGATAATTAGATCGGCAATACCTTGTACGGCACCCAATAAAACATCATTGGCGGTTTTAAACGCATCCAGCAAACTGGCGCTCTTACCTAACACATCCAGTAACTTTTCATTTGGAATGGTGATCAAAGAATCAACATGCTGTTGTAGTTCTTTCATCCCGCCATCAGCAATGACGCCACGCTTTTTACCCTCAAAAGAAAATGGGCGCGTAACTACAGCCACTGTCAAAATGCCTAAATCTTTAGCCACTTCAGCAACAACTGGCGCCGCACCGGTACCAGTGCCACCGCCCATACCGGCAGTAATGAAAACCATATCAGCGCCCTGCAAAGCTTCTGCAATACGATCACGGTCTTCAAGCGCGGCCTGACGACCGACGTCTGGATTAGCACCAGCCCCTAAGCCTTTTGTGATATTGCTACCTAACTGCAATACTGTGGTGGTTTCGATATCGGTTAACGCCTGAGCGTCGGTGTTAGCGCAAATAAAGTCTACGCCTTCTACGTCATTGGCAATCATATGTTTAACGGCATTACCGCCACCGCCACCCACACCGACCACCTTTATAACCGCATTTTGTGGAACGTTATCAACTAGCTCGAACATAGGTTTTCTCCCCTTTTAGTTTTTATACTGCTGTCGACAAAATCAACAGCAGCAGTCTTACTTTTAATAAAAAATGACTTGTACAGTTACAGCTCTAAAAATTATTTTGAAACCAGTCTTTAGCCCGGCTAAATACACTGGTTGTTTGTTGTGCCTTCGACATTTTGATCTCGCCGCCGTTTTGTTGCTTTAATCCATATTGCAATAGGCCTACACCGGTCGAATAAATGGGATTGCGAACAATATCTTTTAAGCCTTCTATATCTTGTGGCGTACCAATTCTGACTGGCGTATGGAAAATTTCTTCTGCTAACTCAACAACACCTTCCATTTTTGAAGTACCACCTGTCAGCACAATACCCGCGGCAATCATATCTTCGTAACCACTACGACGTAGCTCAGCTTGAACCAAGGTAAATAGCTCCTCATAACGCGGCTCAACGACTTCAGCAAGCGCTTGCCGTGATAGATCTCTAGGTGGACGCTCGCCAACGCTGGGAACTTTGATGGTTTCTTCTGCACCGGCCAACTGCGTTAAAGCACAGGCATATTTAATTTTGATTTCATCAGCATTTTGCGTGGGCGTTCTCAGCGCCATTGCAATATCGTTAGTGACCTGATCGCCAGCAATGGGAATAACACCGGTATGGCGAATAGCACCTTCAGTAAAGATGGCAATATCGGTGGTACCACCACCAATATCCACCAGACAAACACCTAGCTCGCGCTCATCGTCGGTTAGTACGGCATAGCTGGAAGCCAACTGCTCTAAAATAATATCTTCAACTTCAAGACCACAACGACGAATGCACTTTTCAATATTTTGAGCGGCATTAACTGCACAGGTAACCAGATGTACCTTGGCCTCCAAACGCACACCGGACATACCCAGAGGTTCTTTAATCCCTTCCTGGGTATCGATGACATATTCCTGCGGCAAAATATGTAACACTTTTTGATCCGCGGGGATGGCAACCGCTTGCGCAGCGTCAATGACCCGCTCCAAATCTAGCGGATAAACTTCGCGATCTCTGATAGCAACGATACCGTGGGAGTTCAAACTGCGGATATGGTTACCCGCAATGCCGGCATAGACAGAGTGAATTTGACAGCCGGCCATCAACTCTGCCTCTTCTATGGCGCGTTGAATCGATTGCACCGTGGACTCGATATTAACCACCACGCCCTTCTTTAAACCGCGCGAAGGATGAGAGCCGATACCCACGATCTCCAATAGGCCTTCATCGGTAATGGCAGCAACGATAGCCACTACTTTTGAAGTACCAATATCAAGACCGACAATCATTTTATTGCCTGCTGTGCCGCTCATTAGCTAACACTCCCCTTATGCCTGTTCATTGTTAATCGCTGTTTTATCATCACAAAATCAAACTCGCTTTGAATGCTTTGAACGCCATGCAACGGCAAAGCCATTGTTATAGCGCAGATCAATCTTGGCGATGTTGTGAAAGTTTTCTGATAAGCCTTGTTGGTAAGCCACCAGCAAACGTTGTATTTTTTCCATCACCTCATCACGACCTAAAACAATATTGATATCGCCATTTAATCGGCCAGACCAATTACCGCGATCATCCAATCGCAAAGCTGTCAGCGCCATACCATGGTCAGCCAATGCTTTATTGAGCTGACTAAAATGACTCATGACGTTATCCAAGCTATTGTCTGGGCCATGTAGCTTTGGCAAAACCTGTGGCAGTTCAATGCTTTTCGATGGCTGGAATAACTCACCACGAAAATTTAAAAAACCGCGCTCTCCCCAGTAGGCAATTGGTGTTTGCTCTATTACCGTAATAACAATCTCATCGGGCCAGCGTCTTGCTACCGTGGCGTTGTACACCCAAGGTTGTAGCTCTAACTTTTCACGAATGCCGGCTAAATCGAGTGTCACAAAACCGCTACCTAGAAAAGGTTTAACCTCTGCTTCAATATCGCGCTTATCCACCTGAATAAACTCACCGTTAACCACTACACGAGTCACTGATTGTGACAACAGCATCTCAGCGCCGCGATAAATACCAACAAGAACCGCTACTACCATCAGAGCAAAAACCCATTGCTGGAATTTTTTCCAGTCAATAGCGCGGGAAGGCTTGGCTTGGCGTCTACTTGCACCTCTTGCCTTAGGCCTCTTATCGCTGCTCGGTTTTGTTTTAAATAGCGCCATAATGTTTTACTTGTTTAAACTCAAACTTAAAATTTCAGCCACTAACTGTTGAAAACTCAAACCCGCTGCTTTTGCCGCCATCGGCACCAAGCTGTGACTGGTCATACCGGGAACGGTATTCACTTCCAATAATTGAAAATTGCCTTGTTCATCTTGCATCACATCGACACGCCCCCAACCGGTACAGCCGATACTAGTAAATGCTGCCAACGCTAACTGCTGTAACTGCTGCTCAAGTTTTTCATTCAAACCACAGGGACAGATATAACGGGTGTCTTCGGCAATATATTTGGCATCGTAATCATAAAAGCGATGATCGGTTTCCAAACGAATCGCTGGCAAAGTTTGTTCGCCTAAAATTGCTACGGTAAATTCAGCGCCTTGCACCCACTGTTCAACCATTACAGAATCACCATATTCTCTGGCGGCCATATAGGCAGCGGATAACTCTTCAGCAGTGGAAGCGATGGTCATACCAATACTGGAACCCTCACTGGAGGGCTTAACAATCACTCGGCCAAACTGCTGAATAACCTTAACCAAATCACTTTCGTCATTGATTTCAGCAAAAGGTGGCGTAGGTAAACCCATATCCTGCCAAAGATATTTGCAGCGCACTTTATCCATAGCCCAAGCAGACGCCGTAACACCACTGCCGGTGTAGCTAACACCCAAATCCTCTAACTCACCTTGTAGGGTGCCATCTTCACCATCACCACCATGTAGTGCGATAAAGACATGGCGATGATGATTAGCGATTCTCTCCAGCCAATCGGTATCCCGGCTATCAATAGCCTCAACTGGGATATTTTGTGCCTGCAATGCCGCCAAAATAGCTTGGCCACTTTGTAAAGAAATGTCTCGCTCAGCCGAATGCCCGCCCAACAAAACGGCCACCGACGTTTGTAATTGATCTTGCAGGTCGATCACATTAGTCATTGCTCACCACCTAATTTTCCAGCCGCTAGCTCAGCCGCAATGGCACCGACATTACCTGCACCCTGAGTGAGAACGACATCGCCCGGCTGCATAATATTTTTTAGTATCTTTGCCACACTGGCACGATCTTCTACAAACACCGGATCAACTTGACCGCGATTACGAATACTACCGCTTAAACTGCGACCATCTGCACCGGCAATAACATCTTCGCCAGCGGAATACACTTCCAATAGCATCAAGCTATCCACCGTCGATAACACGCGTACAAAATCTTCATATAAATCTTTGGTGCGGCTATAACGATGCGGCTGATATACCATCAATAAACGACGATCGGGCCATGCCTGACGAGCTGCGGCAATGGTCGCCTCAACCTCAGTGGGATGATGACCATAGTCATCGACTAGTAACGCGGTACCGCCATCGATTTTATATTCGCCATAAACTTGAAAACGACGACCCACACCCTGAAATTTCTCTAAACCTTTTTGAATGGCAGTATCATCAATACCTTCATCAGTCGCCACCGCGATAGCAGCGGTGGCATTTAAGACATTGTGATCACCCGGCATATTTATGGTTACATTAATCGCGCTTAAGTTACCGGGGCGGGAGACAGTAAATGAGGTCGACAAACTTTGCTTGTTCAGATTGCTAATTGAGAAATCGGCGTCTTTACTAAAACCATAAGTCAACATTGAACGGCCAACCGAAGGCAATAGCTCTCTAATCACATCATCATCAACACACAGCACCGCCATGCCATAAAACGGCAGGTTATGTAAAAATTCGATAAAGGTTTTTTTCAGTTGATTAAAATCACCGCCATAGGTAGCCATATGATCGGCTTCGATATTGGTCACCACTGAAACCATAGGCTGTAAATGAAGGAAGGAGGCATCACTTTCATCGGCCTCAGCAACCAGAATACGGCTTTCGCCTAAACGGGCATTGGTGCCGGCACTATTTAACAAACCGCCAATAACAAAAGTGGGATCAAGCCCTGCCTCGGCAAAGACAGAGGCAATTAAGCTGGTTGTTGTGGTTTTGCCATGGGTGCCAGCCACCGCTATACCATGGCGGTAACGCATTAACTCAGCCAACATTTCTGCACGTGGCACAATCGGAGTACGAGCAGCCATTGCACTGGTAACCTCGGGGTTGTCGCCCTGCACCGCTGTGGAAGTCACCACCACATCAACACCGGCAATATTATGCTCGGCATGACCAATAAAGATGGTGACACCCATACTCTCTAAACGTGCGGTATTTTTTGAAGCCTGAATATCCGAACCGGAAATTTGATAGCCCATATTTAACAAGACTTCAGCGATGCCACACATACCTGCACCACCAACACCGACAAAGTGGATTTTTTTAATACGTCGCATTTCAGGAATGACAAAACTGTTGTTAGTGGCGCTATCAACCATTGACCACCTCCAAACAACTATTGGCAACTTGCTCTGCCGCATCGACTTTGGCTAATTTTTTAGCGGCAATAGACATTGCTAACACTTTATCGGTGTCATCATTTAGAGAGATGAGTAAACTCGCTAAAGCTTCAGCGGTTAGGGCTGACTGTTCGATTAACATCCCTGCATTATTATCAGCCAACCAACGAGCATTCGCCCTTTGATGGTCATCAATAGCATGAGGCAGTGGCACCAATATAGAAGCAACTCCGGCAGCGGCTAATTCCGCAACGGTTAACGCACCAGCGCGACATAAAACTAGATCCGCCCAAGCATATGCCGCTGCCATATCTTCAATAAAGGCTTCGGCTTTAACTTCAATATTATGGTGTTGATAAGAAGCCACTACATTGTCGCAATGGGCCCGACCAGTTTGATGCCATATCTGTGGACGCTGCTCGACTGCCATAGCCTGCAAAGTTGCTAACAATATTTCATTAATCGGCTTGGCCCCCAAACTTCCGCCCAGCACTAATAAGCGCAACCTTCCTGACTTGTTGGCCCCCACAATTTCTGGCACCGGTAATCTGGCAATTTCCTCTCTAACAGGATTGCCAATATGCCGTGCCTTAGTACCACCTAAATTAATCGGATAACCTAGCAAGACTGTTGTCGCAATTTTCGCCAGCGCTTTATTGGTGGTACCCGCTATTGCATTTTGTTCATGAATAACCAATGGCCGTCGCATTAACCATGCCGCCAAACCACCCGGACCTGAAACAAAACCACCCATACCTAACACACAAACCGGCTTTAGTTTTACGATGACTTTAATCGCAGCTAACACTGCAGCCACCAACTGTAGTAAAGACTGAATAATGCTGAGTATATTTTTGCCGCGCAGCCCTGAAACCTTAATAAAATGAATAGGGATATTGGCATTGGGAACCAAATGCGCCTCTATACCCTTATGCGTTCCCAGCCACTCCACATTAATCCCTTTTTGACGCAAACAAGCCGCTGCCGCCAGTGCCGGAAAAACGTGCCCACCAGTGCCGCCAGCCATAATTAATACCGAGCGAGGTAATGATTCAGTCATTATGGTCCCCCCGCTTATTCAGTCTTCTTGGCTTATTTTTACTAGTAATTTTTTTCGCGCCACCCGCCAAAGAGAGAGCCACTTCATTATTGATTCGCAGCACCATCGCCAATAGCGCACAACACACCATCAAACTACTACCGCCATAGCTTAGAAATGGCAGGGTCAAACCCTTGGTCGGTAATAAACCGGTATTTACCCCGATATTGATAAACACCTGACCACTCAGCATCAGCGCAATGCCGTAAGCAACAAAGGCGCTAAATGTCTGTTGTTGTTTTTCTGCCTTGCGACCAATTTGCAGGATTCTAGTAACCAAGCCACAGAATAGGGCAATTAATAATACGGCACCGACAAAGCCAAACTCTTCGGCATAAATAGCGAAAACAAAATCCGTATGAGATTCCGGCAAATAAAACAGTTTTTGAATACTATTTCCCAAACCAACGCCAAACCATTCACCGCGACCAAAAGCAATCAGCGACTGGGTTAGTTGATAGCCGGTATTGAACTGATCTGCCCATGGATCGGTATAGGCTGTTAAACGCTTCATTCGATAAGGCTCGCTTAGCACCAATAAAGCCAAGGCTGCCAAAGCCGCCAAAATTACTAAAATAAATTGCCACAAGCGAACACCAGCTAAGAAAATCATACCGAAAGCCGTACCCAAAGTGACTACGGTGGCACCAAAGTCCGGCTCTAACATCAGCAATAGGGTGACAAGAAATAGAACCGCCATCGGTTTTATAAAACCTTTCCACTCTTCTCTAACTTCATCTTGTCGACGCACTAGATAACCGGCCAAATATAAAATCACACAAACCTTGACGATCTCGGAACACTGTAAAGTTAATGGGCCAAGCGCCAACCAACGACGACTGCCATTGACTTCTCGACCAACACCAGGAATCAAAACCAATAACAACAGGCCAAAACCAACCAACAACCAAAACCAACCGGTACGCTGCCAAAAAGACATTGGAATACGATAAACAATCAAGCCCCCCACTACGCCAATACTTAAATGGAACAAATAGCGGTAGCTATGAAAAAATGGATTGCCATATTTTTCTGCTGCAAACTCAATAGAGGCGGAACTCATGGCGATAAAGCCAATGACAATCAACGCCAACGAAAATAAAGCCAGAACCATATCCAAACGATTGGTTTTTTCTGTGGCAAAATTAATTAACGATAAAGGCTTAGCCATGACTTCTAACAGTGAGCCGCCAGGCTTAGTGTTGAGCGTTATCGCACCCATCAGCTAGCTCCCTCTGTGACTAACCGTTGTACCGCGGCGACAAATACCTCACCCCGATGCTGGTAGTTATCAAACATATCGAAACTGGCGCAGGCCGGTGACAGCAATACCACATCACCATCACTAGCGATTGCAGCAGCACTGGCAACAGCCTCTTCCATGGACTGCGCCATAACCACATTCAAGGTTTCACTAAACAAATCACTTAGGGTTTTGGCAGCATTGCCAATAACCACCATGGTGCTGACTAGATTTTTTAAAACTGGCAATAACGGCGTAAAGTCTGCCGCTTTGGCATCGCCACCGGCAATTAAAATAATATTATTGGCGCTATCTTTAAGGCCGTTAATCGAGGCGATAGCCGCACCAACATTGGTGCCTTTTGAATCGTTATAAAAGCGTACACCTTGGTATTCACCGGCATATTGGCAGCGATGCTGCAAACCGCAAAACTCTCGTAATACATCAAGCATAGGTTCCAGCTCAACACCGACCGCACGGCATAACGCCATCGCCGCCAAAGCATTTTCTATATTGTGCCGCCCAACCAGTTTTAGCTCAGACACTGGCATCAGTGGCTTAAATTGATAGGCCAGGCTTTCAACCCCGCCATCATTGAGCAAACCAAAACCATTGATATCTGAATCGTTTAAACCAAAGGTAAATACCTCTACCTTCTCTGCCAGTAGCGGTCTTGATAACGGATCAGTGCGGTTTATCACCACCTTTTTGCAGCCTCGAAAAATCCGATGTTTGGCTTGATGGTATTCGAGCAGGTTTTTATAGCGATCCATATGGTCGGCACTGACATTCAATACCGTGGCCACATCGACAGATAAGTTTTCTGATCGCTCCAGCTGAAAGCTGGATAATTCCAGCACATAGATATCCGGACTTTCTTGGGCTAATAAATCCAGTGCTGGTGTGCCGATATTACCGCCCACGGCTACCTTTTTACCGGAGCGACTGATCATTTCACCAACCAAAGTCGTCACTGTCGATTTGCCATTTGAGCCGGTGATAGCAATCACTGGCACATCAACTGCCTGACAAAACAAATCGATATCACCACAAATCTGCGCACCCTTTTCTACCGCTTTAATAATAGCCGGCTCATCAATAGCAACTCCGGGGCTTACCACCAATTCGGCGGCATCAGCCAATGAGGCTTCAGTGATTTCACCCAGTGTTAAAGTGATATCGGGAAATTCGGTTTTGAATGCCGCCAGACCTGGGGGGTTATCGCGGCTGTCTACTACTGAAAAAGATCTATTATTAGCCGCCAGATAACGCGCACAGGAAAGCCCGGTAACACCGAGCCCTATAACTACCTGTTTATTATCTGTTGCGATCAGTTGCACGTTTATTTCCTAGACCTGATGATCAACGTAGTTTTAATGTCGCCAAACCAAACAGCACTAACATCACAGTAATAATCCAAAACCGCACAATTACCCGCGGCTCTGGCCAACCTTTTAATTCAAAATGATGGTGAATGGGTGCCATTCTAAAAATGCGTTTGCCGGTTAATTTAAAGGAGGCAACCTGTAACATGACGGACACGGTTTCCAGTACAAAAATGCCGCCCATAATAAAAAATACAATTTCATGGCGAATAATCACTGCCACCGTACCTAAAGCAGCACCTAGGGCTAAAGCACCGACATCACCCATAAAGATTTGCGCGGGGTAAGTGTTAAACCATAAGAAACCTAAACCGGCTCCGGCCATGGCACCACAAAACACGACTAACTCACCACTACCGGCGATATAGGGAATAAACAAGTAATTGGAAAAGGAAATGTTTCCGACCAGATAAGCAATAATACCCAGTGCCGAACCCACCATCACGGTAGGCATAATTGCCAGACCATCAAGACCATCGGTGAGGTTGACTGCATTGCTGGAGCCAACAATCACGAAGTAAGTGAACACGATATAAAATACACCCAAATCTAAAGCGAAATCTTTTAGAAAAGGTAAAAATAACTGCGTTTCTGCTGGCGTCGCTGCCTGTGAATATAAGAAAATAGCCGCACCCAAACCAGCGACCGATTGCCAAAAATATTTCCAACCAGCCGGCAAGCCCCGTGAGTTTTTCTCAATCACTTTGCGGTAATCATCAACCCAACCAACCGCACCAAAAATAATGGTGACGATTAATACTGTCCAAACATAGGCATTTTGTAAGTCACCCCACAATAAGGTACTGAGAACAATAGAGACCAAAATTAACGCACCACCCATGGTAGGTGTGCCCGATTTACTCAGATGTGACTCAGGGCCATCGTTGCGAACAGCCTGACCAATTTGATGATAGTTCAAACGCTGAATGATAGTAGGGCCAAACACCAAACAAACACCTAGAGCCGTCATAACACCAAGAATGCCGCGGAACGTAAGGTACTGAAATACTTGAAACGCATTAATATACTGGGACAGAAAATCTGCCAATAACAGTAGCATTACTGTTGTCTCCCATGATTTGTCAGCAGTGCTTGCACCGCTCGCTCCATTCGCGCGCTGCGCGAACCTTTAATTAGCAAGGTTGTTGCTTCTATGCTGTTCACTAGCGGCAACAGCTCACTCATTACGTTATAGCTCTGACAACCTTTGCCAAAAGTTTCTGCAACAAGCTCAGCGTACTCACCAACAACGATTAATTGTTCAATGCCTTTTGCTTTGGCGTACTCGGCCACTTCGCGATGACCACTTAAGGCCATATCCCCTAATTCGCTCATGGTGCCCATGATCAAACAGCGCTCACCGGTGAAGCCGGCAAGCACATCAATCGCCGCTTTCATTGAACCGGGGCTGGCGTTGTAACTATCATCAATAATGGTTTGATCGTTATGGTAGAAGGCTTTGAGGCGACCATTAACAGGCTGAACGTTTTCCAGACCGCTTTTGATTTCATCAAGCCCTGCGCCTGCTGCCATAGCGGCTGCGGCAGCAGCTAGCGCATTCACAACATTGTGCTCGCCCAAAACCGATAAGCTAATGGAGGTATCGCCGATCGGCGAATGCAGGTTGAAAGAAGTTAAACCTGCTGGTAGCAACGTTATATCGCTGGCATAAAAATCTGCTTGTGGTTGATTTTTGCTAAAGCTGATTATTGATGCTGCGCCCGCTTGCTGTCGCCATTGCTGATAGAATTGATCATCAAGATTAATAATGGCTGTATCGTCTTCAGCCAGACCAGCAAAAATTTCGCCCTTGGTTTTAGCAATCGCTTCAAGATTGCCGAAACCTTCAATATGTACCGGCATAGCATTGGTGAGTATTGAAATAGTTGGCTCAACAAACTGCATTAGATAGGCAATATCGCCCTTTTTGCCGGCGCCCATTTCCACCACGGCATAGTCGTGACTAACTTCAAGTTGCAATAAAGTTTGCGGCACACCAATTTCGTTATTTAGATTGCCATCGGTCGCCAACACTTTGCCCATTTCAGACAAAATACTGGCCACCATTTCTTTGGTCGATGTTTTGCCGGCACTGCCGGTCAGGCCAACGACTGGGCCGAAAAATTGCTGGCGATTAGCTTTGGCGATTAAACCCAGAGCCAGACGAGAATCCTCAACTTGCAAACAGGGTATGCAAGCATCCACCGGATCGCTGACAATAGCAGCCACTGCACCACTGTTAGCCGCATCATTAACAAATAAGTTGCCGTTAAAGTTTTCGCCGCTTAATGCCACGAATAAATCGCCATCCTGAACACCACGGCTATCGGTGCAAACGCGAGAAAATGTCACATCCTCAATAACTTCACCACCGGTTTGCGCCGCAATAGCAGAGAGAGACAGTGTCGACATCATTCGCTCACCCCCGCCCGCCCAGCCAATGCCAAGCGCGCCTGCTTAATATCACTAAAGGGAATGCGTTTATCACCGATCTGCTGATAAGCTTCATGGCCTTTGCCAGCAATCAATACGCAATCACCGGCTTTGGCATGAGTAATGGCAAATTCAATGGCAATAGCACGATCTTCTTCAACCAGCGTAGGACGATCTACACCACCGAGAATTTCATCAATAATATCGCTGGCCTGTTCATGACGGGGGTTATCACTGGTGACAACAACATGGTCAGCATAACGCTGCACGATTTCACCCATCTGTGGGCGTTTGCCCTGATCTCGATCACCGCCACAACCAAACACACACCAGACATCACCATCAATATGTTGGCGTATGGCTACTAAAGCTTTTTCTAAAGCATCGGGGGTGTGGGCATAATCCAATATGACATTAATATCGGCTGCTGCAGAAATTTTTTCCATTCGGCCAGCAATAGTGTCTAAAGTTTTCAGGCTTTCAATCACAGCAGCAACAGGGTAACCAAGCACACCCAAACCGGTCACCGCGGCAACCACATTGCTTAAATTAAAATCGCCCAATAGCGGACTATGTAGCTCAAATTCACCCCACGGAGAATGCAGTTGCGCACTAATACCCCCGGGGTGATAGGAAATATTTTCTACCCAAACATCAATCCGCTTAGCGACATCCCTTGCAGCATCAACACTGTAACGAATCACTGCCACATCATCGGCAATAATATTAAGTAGTGTTTCAGAAAAACTATCATCAATATTGATCACCGCATGTTTGAGGCCGGGCTGTTTAAATAACCGAGCCTTGGCTTCAGCATAGGCTTGCATGGAACCGTGATAATCGAGATGGTCGCGACTTAAGTTGGTAAATAGCGCCAACTCAAACTGCAGCGCCTGAATACGTCCCTGCTCTAAACCATGAGACGACACTTCCATCGCCACTGTTGAGACGTTTTCTGCCAGCCAAGTCGCCAGTAGTTTTTGGATAGCCACCGCATCGGGGGTGGTATTGATACCAGGCTCTAAAACGCCATCAGTACCAGTTCCCAAGGTGCCAATAACGGCACAGCTTTTACTCATGGCATTAAGCAGTTGCATCAACAACTGGGTGCAACTGGTTTTGCCATTGGTACCGGTAACTGCCAATACGGGTAATTGCTGTGACGGGTGACCAAAAAATTCGCCGGCAATGCCACTGACTTTTTGCGCGAGATTTGCAACGACGACTATGGGTATGCCGTTGCGATAGGAATCACTGATCCATTGATCATCCTGCTCAGCTAATACTGCCACTGCACCAGCGGCAATCGCTTGATCAATATAGTCCCGACCATCAACCGTAGTACCGATACAGGCTAAAAATACATCGCCAACCGTGATCTGCCGACTGTCCAGTTCAATACCTGAAACCATAATAGCCGACAGCGCCTGATCATTAATCTCGATCAAATCACCTAACTGCTTATGGTGTGTAAGTTCAACTGCCGTCATCATTAAACCGATTTACGCCTCCCTGTGATCGGTTTGGTATTGTCATTAACCAAACGATTAACCGGCAGCGATTTATCCGGCGTTACATCCAAAATTCTCAGGGCATCGGTAACCACCTTGGAGAAAACCGGCGCCGCGGATTCACCACCGTGATATTTTTCCAAATTAGGCTCATCGATCATAACGACCGTAACAATGCGAGGATTAGACGCTGGAGCAAGACCGGCAAAAACAGCCATATAGCGGTTGTCGGCATAACCGCCTTTGTCACTCACTTTATGCACGGTGCCGGTTTTTCCGGCAACAGAATAGGATGCCACCTGTGCCTGTTTTGCTGTGCCGTCCTCACCGGTTACGGTTTTCAGCATAGTAATTAACTGGCCAGCGACTTTTTCACTGATAATTTGCTGGCCTGCTGCTGTCTGGTCCTGACGCAACAAACTAGCCGGTCGAAAAACCCCGCCACTGGCAAAAACGCCATAGGCTTGCGCCAATTGTAATGGCGTTACCGCCAAGCCATAACCGAAGGCAAAATTAACCCGCTCTATCTCACGCCAATTGGGCCGACCGGGTAATAGACCAGCACTTTCACCAGGGAAGCTGCTGCCGGTGCTTACCCCCAAACCAAAGCGACTAAAGACTTCCCAAACTGATTGTTCGTCAAGGTCTAGAGCAATTTTGCTGGTACCGACCTGACTGGACTTGGTTAAAACCCCAGTGACATCAATAGCGCCGTAATTAACCGGATCCACTAGTGTCTTCTTGCCTACACGGATATAACCGGGATCAGTATTGATAATGGTATCCGGCTGATAACGACCAGACTCCAATGCCGCCACTACCGTCAATGGCTTAACGGTAGAACCCGGCTCAAACATATCGGTCATGGCGCGGTTGCGCATATTGGCCGGCTTTAAGGCACGACGATTATTAGGATTAAAGGATGGCTGGTTGACCATCGCCAATACTTCACCGGTTTCGCTATCTAACATAACCACTGAACCGGATTTTGCATCAACACGCTGCATCGCCGCTTTTAATTCGCGGTAGGCTAAATACTGCAAACGCAGATCAATACTTAACATTAAGTCTTTGCCAGGGCTGGCGGATACACCCTGACCAATATCGCGAAACACATTACCGTGTAAATCTTTCAGCACTCGCTTACTGCCCGACTCACCTTTCAGCCAGCCGTCAAAAGCCAACTCCAAACCTTCCTGACCCTGATCGTCAATATTAGTAAAACCAACAATATGGGAAGCCACTTCACCGGCAGGGTAATAACGTTTGTATTCACGCTGTACGTTGACACCCTTAATACGCAGGGCCAAAATCTGGTCCGCAAGCTGTGGCGAAAGATGACGGCGCAGATAGACAAAACCTCGACGGCTATTTTGAGTGATTTTTTGTTCGAGTTGTTGACGGGACATATTTAGCATGCCGGCCAACTCAGCCCAGCGGTCGGACTCAGAGATAATATGTTTTGGATTTATCCAAATCGAAGCGACTGGCGTACTAACCGCTAAAGGCTGGCCGTTGCGATCGGAGATAACGCCACGATAAGCAGGAATATGCTCGGTGCGAACGGTACGAGCATCACCCTGACCACGAAGAAATTCATGACCGCGCTCGGTATCCAATACTTGCAAAGATAACATGCGCCAAATTAATAGCGACGCCAGACATGTGAGCAGTAAAACCACTAGCACAAAGCGCCATGCAGGTACTGATTGTCGTGCAACCTTAAGCATTATTACTCATCACAATCATCGCCTTACTGTAATCGCCTTACTACAATAGTTGCTTCGGGTGTAGGGACTACCATGGTTAGCTCGGACTTGGCCAAGCGTTCTATACGCGCATGGGACGCCCAGGTGCTCCGCTCCAACAACAACCGCCCCCAATCTTCTTCCAACCGCACTGCCTGCCTGTTTTGCTGTTGCAACGCACTAAATAACTGACGACTTTTATAGGAGCTGTAAATCACCCCTAAAGCCGACGCCACCACCAATAACAAAACCAATAGACTCAGCGCTAACAATTTGGCTTGCTCTGCATTTGTGGCAGCATTCACAATAGCCTCCCCTCTATCATCTTTAGTACTTATCGCGACCCAGTATCATTAGTTATTATCAGTCCAGCGACTTGAACGATGGCCATGCACCATTCCAGACAATCTCTTATTATTAAATACCCATTCAGGCAATTTTTTCAGCGACCCGCATAATGGCGCTTCTTGAACGCACATTAGCTTCTAGCTCCGTGGTGCCGGCTCTAACAGCTTTGCCAACACTCTTTAATCGTCGATTAAGCTGGTCAACAGTGACCGGCACACCAGCGGGCAAATCATCGCCACGCACATGACGCTTGATAAAGCGTTTTACCATTCTGTCTTCTAGCGAGTGGAAGCTGATAATGGCCAACCGACCACCTGTTTCCAACATATCCAGCGACTGCGCTAAAAATTGCTCTAAATCACCCAGCTCGTTATTGATAAAAATCCGCATCGCCTGAAACGTTTTAGTGGCCGGATTTTTACCTTTCTCCCAAGCCGGGTGTGCATCAGCGATAACTTTTGCCAACTGCAATGTGGTGGTTATTGGCGACACTGCCCGCTCAGTCACGACAGCATTGGCTAAACGCTTGGCGTAACGCTCTTCACCAAACTCTTTTAATACGCGGGCGATTTCACTCGCCTCGGCCACGGCCAACCATTCAGCTGCACTTTGTCCCACCTGTGGATTCATCCGCATATCCAGCGGGCCATCGCGCAAAAAACTAAAACCGCGCTCCGACTGATCGAGCTGCGGTGATGACACCCCCAGATCAAGCAAAATGCCGTCAACTTTTTCTATGCCTTTATCTGCCAAGGCAGCTTTGGTATCGGCAAAACTGCCCTGCATAATTTGAAAGCGCAAATCCTGCCGAGCAAGCTCTTCGCCGGTCGCAATCGCTTGCGGGTCTTTATCAACAGCCAGCAAATGACCCTGATCATCAAGGCGCTTTAAAATCTCTTTGCTATGACCGCCTCGACCAAAGGTGCCATCAACATAAGTACCGTCGGTACGTGTAATCAAACCATCGACGGCTTCATTCAGCAGGACTGTGGCATGTTCACTCATTACCTATAACGACAGTGACAGCACTTCCGGGGGTATTGCATCGTCGTCCCCGGCAGCTTCTAAATATTTGGCCCACTCTTGTTCGCTCCACAGCTCTAGCTTTTTACCCTGACCAACAAGCATTATTTTTTTCTCTAACCCGGCATACTCACGCAAGGTGGGCGGCAATAGAATCCGGCCATTGGCCTCATCGATCTCGATACTGGTTGCATAGCCGAGTAGCACACGCTGCATCTTGGCGGCCTTGCGATTGATATTGGGGAGGCTTTCAATTTTGGGGAGTAGCTGCTGCCACTGCTGCTCGGGGTAGACCAGCAAGCAACGCTCTTCGGTATGGGCAGTCACCACAATCCGGCCGGCACAATCAGACAGCAACGTGTCCCGAACTTTCGCCGGAATCGCCAGACGCCCCTTGGCGTCCATACTGATTGCATTACTGCCGAGATACATAGTTTGCCACTTGCTAGCCGTTACTTTTGCCTAACTGAAGAAAATATCCACAAAAAGGCACTTTTTTACACTTTTTACCACTTTGGCAACTATAGAGACTCCCCTCATATTGATCAAGGCTAAAAACGACAAATGGCGGGTATTTTCGGTAAAAAAATCAGGAACTTGCGGCCATCTACTAGGAAGTCGCAGAAGGCAGAAACACTAAGAATAATAAATACAAAGCCATAGCGTATTAACTTAAAGTGCTACTTTAAGTTAAAAGCGGATCGACTAAAAAAGCAGGCAAAAAGGCCGTAATTGGTTATTTATTAGCCAATATTTACGGCGATTGCATTGATAATCTTAAGACAAAAAACACTACTCACGTGGACAACTTATCCTCAACCCTGAGCTCAGATTCGCTTTACCCTTTCAAAAACAATCAATAGCTAGCCAAGCAGTCTAGCTAAAGGTCTAAAATAGAATTCTAAAACCTAACACAGCCGTCAAAGTTAAACTCAAGACTAGATGCTAAAACTAACCAACACTGTTAGAATCGCGCGCACTATTTTAGCAGTAGCTTGTTTAGCAGCAGCTTGTAGCCCAGAGTTTAATAGGGACACCCACGAAAATGCTTATTGACCAATACTATAACAAGGACGACGATCAGGTAACGTTTACCCGCCAACAATCTAGCGACTTTGCCAAACAGATAGCCGGCGATTTTAACCCTCTGCACGATCTTGATTCGAAACGCTTCTGCGTGCCCGGTGATTTATTATTTGCCATGGTGTTGGCGCAATATGGCGCTTCCAAACAGATGCACTTTACCTTCTCTAGCATGGTCACGGATGAAGTGAGGCTATTACTGCCAGAGGAATGTGCATTACTCACCCTTAACGGCAGCAATGATAGAGAATATTTAACGGTCAAACAAAGCGGCGACAAATCGACCAATGCTACCTTGATCGACAATCTGGTATCGAGCTATGTCAGGTTTTCGGGACAGGCCTTTCCGCATATTCTTATCCCATTAATGGAACAACAAGGCGTGATGATTAACCCCGCTCGTCCACTAGTGATGTACCAAAGTATGCTAATCAATCTTCAACGTTTTGATTTGGTGGAGATAGAACTGCAATTCGATCAAGAAAAAACCCGCTTCGATTGCAACGACAAACGCGGCAATATATGTTTGGCGTTTAATTTAATTGCCCATGGTCAAATCATAGGGCATGGTGAAAAGCATATGGTGGTTAGCGGCTTAAAACCTTTTGAGAAAGATGCTGTCGACGGCATTATCGCCGAATACAATCAATGGAAAAAAGATTATCAGGGCTAACGTCGCCCCATACACAATATCGCCAAAAAAGTCGCCAAAAAACAGATTTAACGCGATAGAAATAGTACCGCACTGCTACCCATGCAATGCGGGATTCAGGTATAATCCCCGCGCAGAACTACACAACCTGCACAAACGGCATCACAGATCTGTGAATCGCCACCATTAGCATATGCACTATTTATTAGTGATCAATTGATAAAAGAGGGCTTCACGTTGCGTCTCAATCAAGCAACCCCGGAACAACTGCGCGAGTGGGAAACTACCCTCAATAAGCAGTACCAAACTATCCAGCAAGCAGGCTTAAGCCTTGACCTTACACGTGGCAAACCCAGTAGCGAACAATTGGACCTATCCAATGCACTGGACGGCATTTTAAACGGTCACTATAGCGATAGCGCCGGTACCGACCTGCGAAATTACGGCGGTCTGGATGGTATTCCACAAGCCAAAACTTTATTCGCTGATATGGTCGGTGTTAAGCCGGAAGAAGTGATGATTGGCGGCAATGGCAGTCTGGCCTTAATGTACTTTTGTGTACAAACAGCCATGCATCATGGCGTTCACGATGCTGATAGCGCCTGGGCAAAAGAGGGCCAAAAGGTTAAGTTTCTGGCACCGGTGCCGGGCTATGATCGGCATTTTTCGGTGTGCGAACATCTGGGCGTAGAACTGATTCCGGTGGCCATGGATGAGCATGGCCCGGATATGGATCAGGTGGAGCTATTGGTTAAAGCCGATGCCAGCATTAAAGGCATCTGGTGCGTGCCCCGCTTCTCCAACCCCACCGGTATTGTGTACTCCGATGCCGTGGTGCAACGTATCGCTGGGCTGGGAAATATCGCCGGCGCCAACTTCCGTGTGTTCTGGGATAACGCCTATGCCGTGCATACCTTAACAAACCATGCACCGGAGTTGCCCAATCTGATGGATTACTGCCGCCAGCAAGGTACCGAAGACAGCGTTTATATTTTTGGCTCCACTTCCAAAGTTACCTTTGCCGGTGCCGGTGTAGCGTTTATGGCTAGCTCGCCGACCAATCTGGCGACACTCAAAAAACATTTTAGCTTTACCTCGATTGGCCCAGATAAAGTAAACCAACTACGCCATGTCGCTTTCCTTAAAGATCGCGCCACACTCAGTGAACATATGCAGCGTCATGCCGCGATTATGCAGCCACGCTTTGAAGCCGTGCTAGCGTCACTGCGCAGCGAGCTGGGCGATACCGATATGGGTAGCTGGACCGAGCCAGAAGGTGGCTACTTTATTTCCTTTGATGCCCGCCGCGGTCTCGCTAAAGAGATTGTTTCACTAGCCGCTGCTGCCGGTGTAAAACTAACCCCGGCAGGAGCCACCTTCCCTTATGGCAATGATCCGGAAGATAAAAACATCCGTTTGGCGCCAACCTA
>NZ_CAXAHB010000035.1:0-19980 GCF_963968385.1 uncultured Oceanicoccus sp. | reverse complement strand
GTGAACTTTTCCCAACTACGCAGCTTTTTGCGATTGCCGATTAATTGACCACCCTTCTTCTCGGCTGCAACATATTTATCATGCGCGGTATAAAGCGATATTTGCATATCATGCTCTATAACACAGCTTTCTGATGCTATTGCATGATGGCAAATTAATAATGCAAAAATTAAAAATAATATATTTGCTAATAGCTTGGCATTTAATCCTAGCCTGATGATAACCGACATAGTTTTCTCTTCCTTTAGTAAACAATATCTGAGCTACGCTAATTCTAAGATTCAGTAAAAGTAAAATTAGTTGTCCCCTGACATGGCCTTTTCATCATATAAAGGACCATGACATAGCGGTCATATCGAACTTATAATCATTTGAGGTTACATCTTTATTACAAAGATCCGTTTTTAGTGTTTTTTTACAATCATTTTCAACAAGGCAGTTAAACTATGGTACCTTTCGGAATCTAGAGCTAGGTTATTGTTGGCAATAAATCTCAAATCATATCTATTTATTCGATTTCTCTCATGCCATCTATGGATGATTTTGTCAGGTCAATATATACATCACTTCGCAATATAAATTGCCGCTAAGGGATAGCCTCAGCTCTGCTATGCAAACTCCACAACAGGCCAAAGCAAAACCCTAAATTGGCGGTTGCATAGAATTTGGGGTAGTAGCGAAGTTTGGGGTTTCGTGTTTGAGGAGGCTTGTTGTACGACTAGGATGCTTTAGACAAAATCGCTTATTGTAGCTTGAAGCATAGACTCTTATGCCATCCTTATTATCTTGGTGATTTCCCATAGCACAATCCCTTGATACCCTAGTACCTCTGATACCCTAGTAGAGGTTAACTTAAACCTTCAACTTAATCTTTCCTTAAACCAATATTGTAAAACAAGATTTTCAGTAATCACCACTATTGAATTGGCTATTACTTTTACTATTTAGATTCGATTTTATAATGTAATTTTAATCCCTTTGAAACCGATGTCATTCTCGATGACGCTATGACCGAGGCATTCTGCATGGATTTAATGAAATTTTTAGCCTTAGATTTTTTTCAACCATGCATTACAACATCCCTATATTTATCTCTCGGGTTTAAAAATACATTACATTTAAAATAAGTCAAGTTTTTATCCTTTCCGCTATGTGTTTTCGATTATGTTTTTTGATTTGAAGTATAAAATATTGATCTGCACTAGAATATATTGCTTAAAAGCCCCCAAAGCTCACTGCAACCACCTTAAAACTTCTGTTACTAGCCACCACCTCAACTTTGGCAAACAATGGCGCCGCTTTTTTCTCCAACGGGATAAAACCATTGACAACAAATAATGCCAAACCGTCTTTATTGAGTAAGTTTTTGGCAGCTTGCAAAAAACGCGAAGTCAGATCACTATCCACCCCGAAACCTTGATGAAAAGGCGGATTACAAATGATTAAGTCTGCTTTAGTAGCAATACTTTCAGCACAATTATCAAGCAAAACCTCGCCCCGAATAGCATGCTTGGAAAAATTTTTTTTGCAGGCATTAACCGCTGCTATATTGTTATCCGTAGCAAGGTATTCAACCGGAAAGATTTTATTAGCCATCACTGACAGATAACCATAACCACAGCCCAAATCAACGATGCGCTGAGGCTGTATTGACAACATATCTTTATTATTTCCTAAATAATCGATTAAAAAAGCACTACCCTGATCAACCTTATTCCAACCGAAAATACCCGGCTTGGTTATTAACAAAGTTTCAGCAGCAGTCACGGCTGTCAATTGTGTATAGTTTTTATCATCTAAATCATTGGTATCAGCCGAGGCTTTGGACATAACTGCGAGCAGGCTATTTTTAGCACCCCGCTGTTTATCCGCATCACTGCCAAGCAAAGTCGCAGCCTTTTCGCAATAGGTTTTAATGCCTTCGTTTTTAAAGCCCGCCAGATAAAGTTTGCCGTCATTACTTAAATACCGGTAAGCGGCATTGATAATATGATGAACAACTGCCTTCTCTTTCGAAACTCGATAATACACCGCATCGAAACTGTCTGATTCATATTCGGAAAAATCATAATCGGAAAGCTTGGCTTTAAAACCGTTTCTCTGCAAAGCTAAGTAGACGTCATATCGATTAGTCACCGCCTGCAAGTTGTCCACAGCACAAACACTGGCAATCTCCTGCTCGCCGATATTTTCATCTAGCAACCATAGTGCCGTTCTGTCGCCATTTTGCTGCAGTGCTGACTGCAATAATTGCCAAGCGATATCCGTCATATACTGCCGATCTCTTGTTCCGTCAACGCACGATACTCGCCAGGCATTAAATTTTTATCTAACACGATGTCACCAATCTGTTCGCGATGCAGTGTCTCTACTTTATTACCTACTGCAGCGAACATACGTTTTACTTGATGGTATTTGCCTTCGCTGATGGTTAACCTCGCCGTTTGTACATCGATTAATTCTATAGTGGCAGGCTTGGTCGCACGCTTTTCATTATCTAACAAAATACCCTGCTGTATTTTTTCTATAGCGGCATCGGTAATGGGATCAACAGTTTGTAGCCAATAAGTTTTATTGCAATTATGTTTTGGTGAAGTAACACGATGTGACCACTGACCATCGTCCGTTAGCAATAATAGGCCGGTGGTATCAATATCTAAACGCCCAGCAATATGCAAACGATCTAGGTTGTCTTCATCAAACCATTCTAATACCGTGAGATGCTGTTTATCTTTAGTCGCTGACACATAGCCCAAAGGTTTGTTCAGCATAAAATAACGTGCAGCGGCCGAACGCAATGGCTCGCCATCAATAGCAACCTGAGCGCACTCGCCAACTTGCGTACTGGGCTCTGTAACATGACACCCATCAACCGTCACTCTATTAGATTTCAGAATTCGCTTGGACTCTGTTCTGGAAAGATTGGTAACGGTAGTTAAATATTTATCGAGGCGCATATATCGTCACTTTAGCAAGGCTCAACCCCAAGATCTTTAGTTTGATCGCTATTTTTTTTACCCAACTGACATTAAAGAACGTTAATTGCACTTTGTTCTTAATTATTTTCGTATCGACAAACCAAACTGCAGATTGGATATTAATGCTCTCTAGTGGCCCTGAATTGTATATCAGGCCAACGCTCTTCCATCAATTGCAGGTTTACCCGTGTCGGTGCCAAATAAGTCAGATGACCACCGCCATCTAGTGCTAAATTTTCGGCTGCTTTCTTTTTAAAATCACTCAACATTTTTTCATCATCGCATTCAATCCAGCGGGCGGTGTAAACACTAACCGACTCATAAATCGCTTCGACTTTGTACTCGTCTTTTAAACGATAGGCGACCACCTCATATTGCAACTGACCGACAGCACCGACAATCAAATTAGTATTACTGATTGGCATAAATACCTGAGTGGAACCCTCTTCCGATAATTGTTGCAAACCTTTTTGTAATGCCTTGGCTTTAAGTGGATCTTTTAAACGAATTAAACGAAACATTTCCGGTGCAAAATGTGGAATACCGACGTACTTTAAGGTCTCGCCTTCGGTGAAAGTATCACCAATTTGAATCGTGCCATGGTTATGCAAACCGATAATATCGCCAGAATGAGCTTCTTCTACTGCTTCACGCTCACCCGCTTTGAACGTCACCGCATCGGCAATTTTAACGTCTTTTGCAATACGCACATGCTTCATCTTCATGCCTTTGTTATAGGTGCCGGAGCAAATACGCATAAAGGCAATTCGATCGCGATGTTTGGGATCCATATTCGCTTGTATTTTAAACACAAAACCACTGAATTTTTCTTCTTCGGGCGCTACTTCTCTGGAGGCCGTTTGCCTTGCCAGGGGCGATGGTGCCCATTCAACAAAACCGTTCAGCATTTCCCGCACCCCAAAATTCGATAGCGCGGTACCAAAAAAAACCGGGGTTAAGGTGCCGGCCAAATAAGCTTCCAGATCAAACTCATGGCTGGCGCCACGCACCAACTCAATCTCTTCGATAAAGTCTTCGTAATAAACCCCGAGCAAGGCTTTAGCCTCATCACTCTCAAGCCCTTTGATTTGAATATCGTCAGCAATCACATGACTTTGACCCTGTTTGAAGACATGAATAATATCGGTATAGAGGTTGTAAACACCTTTAAACTCTTTACCCATACCAATCGGCCAATTGATCGGCGCGCCCTGAATCGATAGCACTTGTTCAATTTCATCTAACAGGTCAATTGGGTCGCGAATATCGCGATCCATTTTATTAACAAAGCTGAGAATTGGTGTATCCCGCAGGCGGCAGACATCCATTAATTTAATCGTGCGAGCCTCAACCCCTTTTGCGCCATCCACCACCATCAAGGCTGAATCCACTGCGGTCAAAGTGCGGTAGGTATCTTCAGAAAAGTCTTCATGCCCTGGAGTATCGAGTAAATTGACGATGCGTTCTTTATACGGAAATTGCATCACTGATGAGGTCACCGAAATGCCCCGCTCCTGCTCCATACCCATCCAATCGGAAGTGGCATGGCGATCTGATTTTTTGCCCTTAACGGTACCGGCCACCTGAATCAATTGACCCAATAACAGCAATTTCTCAGTAATGGTGGTTTTACCCGCATCGGGATGCGAGATGATAGCAAACGTGCGTCGCTTATTGATTTCATTGACAAAATTGCTATCCATCATACCCATAAAGCCTTTATTTACACCTAAATTTACACCCATTTAAAAAACCACTTTTTATGCGTTAAAAAGTGAGCCTTGGTATCTATTAATCAGATACCAATTTTTCAAGCCCCGACGAATTCTAATAGAGCACTAATATCGTGCCCGTCGGCTGCTCTAAGCGCTGCAATATACTGATTGCGTCGCTCATTCATGGCTTCCAGCCTGTAACCACCAGCCCAATCAATGGCTGGCTCGCTCAATAGCTTAGTTAGTACAGCATCCGCCATGATCCGTGCATGTCTTCCGTTACCATTTGGAAACGGGTGGATAAATACCAGCTCGTGATGGAACCTAGCCGCCAGCTCTTTTGGCGAGTAAGTATCATGCTCAACCCAATATTTGGCATCATCCAATAGTTGCCGCAGTTGAATGGCAACCTGTATCGGATCAACTCCGATATTCTTTTCTGTACGGCGGAATGTGCCTGCCCATTTCCAGACACTGCCAAATAAACGCTTATGCAGTTCTAAAACAAAAGCCTCTGACAACACATCAGGATTCTTTTGTTTGTTCAGCCATTTCAGGCCTTCGGTAATGCAAGCTTGCTCAAGCTGGTCTAGCTCCCCTCTGGTAGTAACATGCTTGAACTTCAGGCCATCCAGCTCATCAGGATCAAGCGGTGTCGCTCCATCGGGGTCATCAACAAGGTTTGAGTAATCATCCGTCATTCATCATTCCAAAAATCTGATGGCATGTTATCCATTATCTGCCTGGCAATGCGTTCAATTTCAAATTCTAGCTGCTCTTTAGTCAACGACTGCGCCTCTAGTGCCATGTGAGTGGATGCAGTCTTCACCTGAGCACGTGCCTTCTCAATGGCACGCTCTTTAATCACATCTTCAACGTTTTGTTTTGGTACTACCGCATATACAAACTTGCAATCCATCGCCTCAGCCATGGTTTGCATGGTTTTCATAGTGACACTGCCATGTGGCTCATCCTGCTCGGCCTTAGATACTCTGGCTTTGGTAACTCCAAGCTTTTTTGCCAGTTGCGTACCAGTCATACCAAACGCTGTTCTTACAGTACGGAGCCATCCTTCTTTCGGAAGCCCATGGTTAGGGAGCATAGACAAGCTACCAAACTGACTTACAGCTTGATTAACTTTATCTCGATATTGCTTGGCAACTATCTTATCTATGCTCATTTTAGGCCTTTCTGTGTACCTGAATGCTCAGTCCATATACATATTTGTATACCAAGAACGCAATGTAGTCAATATATTCATTGATTTTAAATAACTTAAAGTAAATATATTTATTTACCATAATTAAAATATAGTAAACACTATTGTATACATTTTTCACCTAACCATCTTCTGTTTTTACGGCGCTAATCGCCGTAAAAATTAGAAAAGCTGAACCAGCATGGTTTAAAATAAAGAGGATATGGATACTGAAAATACCCATATTCAGCATTATATAAACTTTTGAGGCTCAGTTTGGCTCAGCAGGAGACAATACCAGCGAAGCATGAGCAGGTTAAGGCCATAGGCCACTGAGCCTCAAAAGCGCGGCAGATAAAGCCCTTGCCTTGGCAAGGGCTTTATCTATTTAGTGGCTCCAAAATACGTGTACTTCTTGGTATCCAGTCTCAACGGTGAAAATATCCCCGCTTAGCTCCATGTCGCGCCCCATACGTTCATAGTCGATATACATTATTCGATATGCAAAAACCTGTACTGGAAAGTCTGGTATTGCCATTACAGGGCTACGGACTGAAAGATATCTGCATGCATAAGGACTTGGTGAACTTCCAATGGGAAGATGACGACTCAGGTTCTCAATGGTCTGTAGTGCAATTTAACCGCTTCTTTGGTGAGCCAGACCCCGCCACTAAAGAGAGTTTAAAAGCCGATATTCTTGGCTATAACCGTGATGATGTTATCGCTACACGAAGGCTGGAAGAGTGGCTTAGAACCAATTTTATTGCCTAGCGTTCAAAATGCCTTCACTCCAAATCTCGCCGTCTCGTTCTTTGACGAGTTGGTTGATCCTGAAAATGGAAACACGACTGCCATGAATGAATTAAGGTATAATTTCCCGCAGACAAAAATACCGATTCAAGCCAATTCAGATGCCCACTAAAGTCCTACAACTCACGGCCTCCATAGCCAACCTTAGACGTCTGGCCATTATTCGCCTGATTCTCATTTTCGCGTTAATAGCCGGATTAATTTATATTGACCCAGGCCACTCTCCCGCCCGATTTGATACCGCACACCTGAGTATTCTGGCTTTTATGGCGCTGGTGAATATGCTCACCTATTGGCGCTTACAGCAACCCTGGCCAGTGACAGATGTAGAATATTTTTTTCAGCTACTGGTGGATATCGGCAGCTTTACTTGGTTGTTGTATTTTAGTGGCGGCGCCAGCAACCCGTTTGTCTCTTATTATTTGGTACCGTTAACCATTTCTGCGGCAGTATTGCCTTGGCGCTTTACTTGGGTTGTTGCCGGGCTATCACTGAGCGCTTACACATTGCTACTGTTTTTCTACCAGCCGCTGCCATTTTTACAACCCGCCATGGATCATAGCCAGCACAATAATGCTTTAAATGCGCATATTGTCGGCATGTGGATTAGCTTTGCCTTAAGCACCGGCTTGATTACTTATTTTGTGGTTAAGATGGCCAATGCGTTACGACAGCAGGAAATTTCGCAGGCAGCCAATCGCGAAAATGAATTGCGCGATGAGCAAATTCTTGCGGTCGCTACTCTGGCGGCCGGCACCGCCCATGAACTAGGTACGCCGCTGGCCACAATGACGGTGCTGGTTGAGGAGTTACAACAGGAGTATCAACAACAACATTTAACCGAAGACTTATCACTGTTAAATACCCAGCTAAGCAGCTGTAAAAAAATTCTTCAGAATTTGGTCACTACCGCTGAAGCGCATAACCACGGCCAAAGACAATGCTTGATTTTTGTTGAGTATATGCAGCGGTTATTAGATCACTGGCAGGTGTTGCGACCAGATGCCAATTATCACTTTTCGGCCAGCGAAGTTTGTCAGACACTAACACTGGAAGTGGATAACACACTGGATCAGGCTATTACCAATTTATTAAACAATGCGGCCGATGCCAAACCGGATAATGTCGAAGTGACCATTGATGGCAATGAAAACGAATTGATCGTGATGATTCAGGACTATGGCGAAGGTATTGCACCGGAGATAGCAGAACAATTAGGCAAGCCATTTATCAGCACCAAAGGCAAAGGGCTAGGGCTGGGTTTATTTCTAAGTCATGCTACTATTAGTCGCTACCATGGCAGTATTACGCTACGCAGTCATAAGGATGGCGGCACACTCGCAACTGTTATCTTACCCGTCAATCCACCACCGAGCTTATAGTCATGGAATGTTTTTTACTGGTCGATGATGATGTAGCTTTTACCAAAGTATTGGCTCGAGCTTTACAGCGTCGGGGACTGGAATGTGTATGTGCGCAAAGTACCGATCAAGCTTTGCAACTAGCCAAACAACAAACCTTTAGTAAAGCTATTATCGATTTAAAAATGCAAGGGCCTTCGGGGTTAACGCTGATCCCTGCACTAAAACAACAGCAACCCGACATTGATATTGTGATGTTAACCGGTTACTCCAGTGTTGCCACGGCAGTGGAGGCAGTTAAGCTAGGGGCGATTAATTATTTATGTAAGCCGGCTAATACCAATGAGATTCTTGCCGCCTTTGAACATATTGAAGGCGATATAGCGATCGATATTCCCGAGCAACGACCATCGGTTGATCGGTTGGAATGGGAACATATTCAAAAGGTCTTGGCGGAGCAGGACGGCAATATTTCTGCAACAGCGCGAGCCTTGGGAATGCATCGTCGGACGCTACAAAGGAAGCTAAATAAACGGCCAGTAAAAGAATAGTTTTATAGATTTTTTAGGACAGACTGGCCACAACCTTGTGACGCCGATTATTTTTTGCCTTTGTTAGGCGGTCTGTCGGTCAACAATCGCCACTACCGCCGTCACTAACTCGCCAATTATCATCAACTTTCCAACAGTCTGATTTATCTCGCAGGTTATTTCTCTCCCAAATTGCCTACACTCGCTATATCAGTAATAAAATTTAGCTGTTGCATGTATTTTTATGGTGCTTAGTGCATCATTTTATTTGTTTCAATAATTCTTGGTTCGGCGGCTGCTTCAAAGGTTTTTCCATCGGTGGATTTAATCGCCTGAGTGACGCCACTAAATGTTCGAAACTGCAAACTATGACCTCTCTGCTGCAGTGATTGTTGTACCGACTGCGGCAGGCTTGTTTCTGTCATGGTAGCCCGTGGTCGCCATTGATTATGCACCCGCGGTGTTGTTAACGCCTGCTCTACGGTCATTCCCAAGTCCAATAGATTAACAATACCCTGTAATACCTGAGTAATAATGGTTGGCCCGCCAGCCGCACCAATACTAATAATAGGCTGACCGTCCTTGACCACCAGTGTTGGGCTCATACTCGACAACGGGCGTTTACCCGGCTGTATGCTATTAGCATAGTTACCTACCAGACCGTAACTATTCGGCACCCCCGGTTGAATCGAAAAATCATCCATTTGATTATTCATAAATACGCCGGTGCCGGGAATAACGACTTTAGACCCGAAGGGTGTATTTAGGGTGGTGGTAATAGCCACCCAATTACCCCATTTATCGGCAGCGGAAATATGGGTGGTATGTTTGCCAAAAAAATCTATATCGGCATTCGGAGGAGCGCCATGGTCAGCGGCTATATTGGCTATTTTAAAGTCGATTTTTTTAGCCAGTTTATCGGCATAACTTTGCGCAATTAAACCTTTGGGGACATTAACATAATCGGGGTCACCCAAAAATTTTGCCCGATCAGCAAAAGCGACTCGCATACTTTCAGCCAAAAGATGGTAGCGATCTGCTTGATTGAGCGAGGCGATATCAAAGTTTTTTAATATATTCAGTATCTGTGCAACATGAACACCGCCGGAACTTGGTGGTGGAAAACCATAAATCGTATAGCCACGGTAATCACTTTTTACCGGTTCACGAATCAACATAGCGTAACCAGCCATATCTTTTGCAGTTAAAATACCGCCATTGTTTTTCATCCACTGATCTAACGTTTTGGCAAAATCACCGCGATAAAAATAATCAATGCCCTGTTCAGCCAACTGGCGATAGGTATTGGCCAAGTCTTTTTGTCGCAGGCGATGACCAACGGGCCAGGGCTTACTTTTTTGATCCAGCAAGATGGCAGCAGTGGCAGGAAATAAACGAATCGATGGTAAGGTGGCTTTTATCCGCTCATGGGATACCACACTGAGAGGAAAGCCCTGCTGGGCAATGTCGGCGGCAGGTAGCAGTAGTTGTTTCAGGCTGAGTTTACCGCCCTGCTTAAGCATATAGTCATACACCGCTAGAGCACCGGGCACACCAATGGCCAAGGCACCGGTTTTGCTCAGCGAAGCATCGGCTTTGCCGCCTCGAAGATACATATCGCGATGGGCGGCTCGCGGCGCCATTTCGCGACCATCAATGGCTTGCACGGTGCCGTCGGCATAGTGAATAACAGCAAAGTTGCCGTTGCCGATACCCGAGTTATGATTATCGACTACACCCAGTGTCAATGCCGCCGCTACGGCGGCATCAATCGCAGTGCCGCCCTGCTCTAGCGCATTTAAACCGGCTTTGGTAGCCAGAGGATGGATAGTAGCAACCGCACCCATACCGTTGGCACTGGTTCTGGCATAGTTACTGGCGCGGGAATAATCGGTGTCCGACTCTGCTGCAGCGGCAGTCAAGCTTAGGCTGGTAGCGACGGTAATAATGATTATCAGTTTAGTGATTGCGGCTATGAATTGCCCCTTCATAATTTACCTTCTTAATGAAGTCATCTTTCTGCGATCTGAGCAAGCACAATACTCCCCTGCCAATACTTTTACAATGTCGTCATGGCTGGCTTTAACGGCTCAAGTAAGTCCCTAACTGACCGTTTCGTTTGCCGATAATACGGGCATTTACTCTAGGCATAATTTTTTTTGATCCAAAAAGTTATCAGTGAAGTAAATAACTTTGTAGCGGCTAGGCAATTACCCCCTTTCTTGCCAATTAGCCCAGCTATGGTGTTACTGTTAACACACCGGCCATCTTTGGTCTCGAACATCAACAGACGCTCTTTTGCACCCGCAAGGGTGCTTTTTTTGCCCGCTTAATCTTCGCCTCAGCTATAATCTCAGCCATCTTTCTTTGAACTGACGGTAGAATCTTTTTCTATGAATTTACAATCCGCTAAATTGGTTAATTATCGCTTAGCCGCGACGTTGGTAAGCATGCTTGTTGCTGACAATGTTTGTTTTGCCGAACAAAACACCAGCCAAAAGGCTGAACAACTCACCGCAGAGATTCAGGCACTGACAGAACAACTCGAAACACTGACGTCTAAGCAGGGCGACGCCGATACAAGCCATAGCAAAGTAATCAGTGAACAGGCCAATATCGCGCAAACCACAACTGACGCTGACACTGAAGCCAAGCTATGGCGTGGCAGTATCGAATTTGGCTTTGTAGACAGCAACGGCAATAACGAAGAAACCACTGTCAAAGGCAGAGCCGAGATCTATCGGGAAACAGAACAATGGCAGTCTATGTTGCTATTCAATACTTCGGCGTCTCAAACCGATGGCATCAATACCGCTGAAAAGTATTTTTTAGCGAATCGTTTGTCGTATAAATATTGCGAACAAAACTCCCTCTATGGTTACCACTCCTATGAAGATGATCGCTTTAGCGGCTTTGATTATATAACGACACTATCCATGGGTTATGGTCGAACACTACTAGCTAGCGACACCATGCAGTGGAATACCGAGATCGGCCCCGGTTACCGTTATAGCAACATCGCTGACCAAACCGAGGGTGAAGACAGCGAAGAAGCAATATTAAGAATAGCTACGGACTACCAATGGAAATTTTCAGCCAACTCTACGTTTTCGCAAGACTTTGATATTGAAACCGGCAACGACAATACTATCAGCAGCTCCAGAACAGCGCTGGAGGTAAAAGTGATCGGTGAAGTAGCTATTGTTTGGTCTTATAGTATTAAATATAAAGAACAAGTACCGGCAGGCACTAGACACGCCGATACAGAAACAGCTGTGACTGTTAGCTACTCTTTCTAATACTGGCAAAACGCTCCCTACCGATTAATCACCGGCAAGTGTAACTTCATCGCAGTACCCAACGCCGTTTAACCGCCTTTTATTTCAGCTTGACTACCCTGCTTGGCTAGCATGTCACTAAAAAGTGTGACTTAATACCTGCCGCACTTGAAATAATGATTAATTCACCCACATTAAATATTGAAAAAAAATAATAACGCTTGCCATTAGCCTGCATAAGCACTGATCGCGAGCCACCTAATAAGGAAAAGAATATGTTGATCGGCCAAAATTCTATTGTAAGCATCCAATACACCCTTACCAATGATAGCGGTGAAATTATAGATCAGTCCCAAGAGGGCCAACCGTTAGTGTATTTACACGGTGCAGCAGGCATTATTCCCGGCCTTGAAAATGAACTCACAGGCAAGACTGAAGGCGCCAGTTTTAAAGCGACTATCAAGCCTGAAGACGCCTATGGCGAGCATATTCCGGAAATGGTTCAGGAAGTACCCCGCAGCTCTTTTCCAGCTGACCAAGATATTCAGCCGGGCATGCAGTTTAATGCCGAATCACCCAATGGCCCTATGACGGTTGCGGTTACTGCTGTATCTGACGACACGATTACCGTCGATGGCAATCACCCGCTAGCGGGATTGACCTTGCACTTTGAAGGTACAATTGAAGGCGTTCGTGAAGCAACTGCTGAAGAACTGGAGCAAGGTCAAGCTCACTAAGGTATTCGGGGATAACTAAAAAACGGCAATGGTATTTGACGCATTGCCGTTTTTTTATGCCTGTATGTCGCTCTCCAATCGTACCCCCGCCAGTCAGCGTGATACTATTTTGATCCATGCTTGATGATCGACAGGTGATGACTTATGTCCAACCGTAAACGCCCACTAGAAGGCATTCGTGTTATTGAATTAGGTCAATTACTGGCAGGGCCTTTTACCGGCTCGATGCTGGCCTATTTTGGCGCTGAAGTGATTAAGGTTGAACCGCCTAACGGCGGCGACCCTATACGAGGTTGGCGTGAGGTGCAAAACGGCACATCTTTGTGGTGGCATAGTCTTGGCCGCAATAAAAAATGCGTCACCATTGATTTAAACGTTGAACAAGGCCGCCAACTAGTGCGCCAGTTAATTGATACAGCGGATGTGCTGGTAGAAAATTTTCGCCCTGGGGTGATGGAAAAATGGGGGCTGGGACCGGAGGCCATCAAGCAGACCAACCCCGGGATTATCTACACCCGTATTTCCGGTTACGGACAAGACGGCCCCAATTCAGTGAAGCCCGGTTATGCGTCGGTCTGTGAAGGCTATAGTGGCTTTCGTTATGTCAACGGTTTTGAAAACCAGCCACCTGTGCGCCCCAATTTAAGTATTGGCGATACCATTGCCGCGATTCATGCTGCACTGGGTGTCGCCCTTGCTATTATCGAGCGCAGTAATAATGACGCTGGTGAAGGTCAGGTGATTGATGTCGCGCTTTATGAATCCATGTTTAATCTAATGGAAGCGGTTATTCCTGAATATGACGGCGCCGGTATTATTCGCGAGCCTTCCGGCACTACGGTTACCGGCATTGTTCCCACCAACACCTACCGTTGTCGCAATAATAAGTATGTGGTGATTGGTGGTAATGGCGATGGCATTTTTAAACGCCTGATGATTGCCGCCGGCCACCCTGAAATGGCAGACAATCCAGCAATGGCCAATAACACTGGCCGGGTTATGCATAAAGTTGAAATTGATAATGCTTTAGCCAAGTGGTGTCTGGATAACGACGCTAACACTATCATTGATATTTTAGAGACCGAGCGCGTCCCTGTTGGCCCAATTTATAATGTTGAAGATATGATCAATGACGAGCACTATCAGGCCCGCGGTATGTTTGAGCAGGTTGAGATTGATGGTCAGCCGTTAAAAATTCCGGCGATGCTGCCTAAGCTTAAATCAACGCCTGGTCAGACCACTTGGTCTGGCCCTGCGCTAGGTAGTCATAACGATGAAGTGTTTGGCGATATTCTGGGCTTAACGCCGGAAGCGCTTGAACAGCTTAAAACCGAAGCTGTTATCAGCCACCGTTAATTCACTGCCCACTAGGCTTACAGCAGAGAACGCCCTTTGTTGGCTGCAATGCGCATCCGCAGTGCATTGAGCTTAATAAAGCCCTCGGCATCTTGTTGATCATAGGCGCCGGCATCGTCTTCAAAAGTGGCGATGCTCTCATCAAATAATGACTGATCAGAACGACGACCCACCACGGTAACATTGCCTTTATACAGTTTCACTCTGACATCACCGTTAACAAACTGCTGCGATTCATCAATCGCCGTTTGCAACATCTGCCGCTCCGGCGCCCACCAGTAACCGTTATAAACTAACTCGGCATATTTCGGCATTAGGCTATCTTTTAAATGCGCCACTTCCCGATCTAATGTGATCGATTCTATGGCACGGTGAGCAGGCAACATAATAGTACCGCCCGGTGTTTCATAACAACCGCGCGATTTCATCCCCACATAGCGGTTTTCAACAATATCCAAACGGCCAATACCATTAGCGCCGCCAACTTTATTTAAATAGGCCAGCACGGTAGCCGGTGACATAGCTTCACCATTGATGGCTACAATATCGCCGCCACGGTAGGTCAATTCAAGGTAAGTGGGCGTATCCGGTGCTTGCTCAGGAGAGACACTCCAACGCCACATAGTATCTTCAGCTTCCGCCCACGGGTCTTCCAGTATGCCGCCTTCATAGGAGATATGGAGCAAATTGGCATCCATCGAATAAGGTGATTTCTTTTTGCTACCAGCAAAATCAACCGGAATATCACGCTCGGCACAATAGGCCATCAATGTTTCACGTGAAGTCAGATCCCATTCCCGCCATGGCGCAATCACTTGAATGCCGGGCTTTAAGGCATAGGCACCTAATTCGAAACGCACCTGATCATTACCTTTACCGGTAGCGCCGTGGGAAATGGCATCGGCTCCGGTTTCATTGGCAATTTCAATAAGACGCTTGGCAATTAACGGCCGGGCAATTGACGTTCCCAGCAGATACTCACCTTCATAAATTGTATTGGCGCGAAACATGGGGAACACATAATCGCGAACAAACTCTTCTTTAAGGTCATCAATATAGATTTCCTTAACACCCAAAGCCTCGGCTTTGGCGCGGGCTGGCTCAACTTCTTCACCCTGACCAATATCAGCGGTAAAAGTCACCACTTCGCAGTGGTAGGTATCTTGCAACCAACGGACAATAACGGAAGTATCCAGACCACCGGAATAGGCCAAAACGACTTTGTTGATATCAGACATGAAAATCTCCGCACAGGCTGTCGATGAGTGTTCTACAGTGTTTTGAGGGCGGCTATTCTACTGGGGTTTAACCAAGAAGGCGAGAGTTGACGGTGAGAGTTGACGGCGAGGCCCGCTTAATGTTGCCGAAGCCCCGCTCGTAAAAGCGAGATCAAGGTTTATCCCGCTCCAGACGGAGGGTCACCCGGCGGTTGGCAAAGCGGCCTTGCTCCGTGCTGTTTTTAGCCACGGGGTAACGCTCACCGTGGTAGCGGGTAGTAATAATAGCCTCATCAATCCCCTTGGCGATCAAATATTGGGTGATTGCCTCGGCACGGTGCTTGGATAAGTTCAGATTGTACAAACGACGCCCCACCTCATCGGCATGGCCATCAACAATAAAACTGGTCACCGAGGGATCAGCCTTAACATATTGCACAACATGATCTAACTGGGTTTTGGTGGTCTTGGTTAATTCATGCTTGGCGGTGGGAAAATAAATCCGCGAACGACTAATCTGGTCAAAATTGACCGGCAGCAGGGTCGCCAAGCAATCGCGGTATTGGCCATAAGCCTTGCGAAAATTAATTGATGACAGGGATAATTCCATCTGTTCATCTTCAGCCTTGCGGGCAGGATGAGAAAATACCGGTGTCATACCTTCATACAATTCATCCAACAATTGATAGGCCTGCTTTTTGCCCAGCTTTACCGAGGGATTTTGAGCAGTCACGGTGATCACCCCCAGCTCCACACTGGGGCGCGCTGTATCCCATACGGGTGCTGTTGATACCAAGCTGATTTCTCCGGTCTTTATCGCCTTGCGTGTCGGTGCCAGAAAGAATGTTTGCTCTTCACCAGCCCGATTCGAAAACACCGCATCGCCATAATATGGCACCGGTTGCCACATCTTGCATTCAAAGGGAGATAACTCTAGTCGCCACTGCGCCGAATTTATTGACGCACCAAAGCGCAAGGCCTGTGCAGACAGTACCCAACTGCCAGCAAACAACACCAAAACAAGCTGTAACAACAAACGGTTCATAACGACCTCTTATCTCATCTTACAAACTCTACAGATTGATTATCGGCAAACCCGCCAATTTCTTTAGACCCAAGAACGAATCTGTTAGCATGCATCTTCAATAAAACTAATCTACTTGAGCCTCAGGATAGATCAGCAAACAATAGCAGCGATCGATGATATCAACCCCGACAGAAATTAGCCTCACCCGCCCTGACGACTGGCACGTTCACCTGCGCGATGGCCCGGCACTCACCCACACAGTTGCGGCTATGGCGCGTTATTTTGGCCGCACGATTGTGATGCCTAACCTAGCGCCGCCGGTCAGTCATGCCTCACAAGCGATGGCTTATCGCGAACGCATTATGGCAGCCCAGCAAGACTGCCCGCGCCAAGTGGAGCCACTGATGGTGATCTATTTGACTGATAGAACCAGCGCTGAAGATATTCGCCAAGCCAAAGCTGCCGGTGTGGTCGCTTGCAAACTCTACCCCGCCGGTGCCACAACCAACTCTGATTCTGGCGTGACTGATATTAATAATATCTATCCAGCACTCGAGGCGATGCAACAAGAAGGCCTGCGCTTTTTATTACACGGCGAGGTAACCGACCACGATATTGATATTTTCGATCGTGAAAAAGTATTTATTGATCGCACCCTGCGACAGCTAGCCAAAGACTTTCCCGAGTTACCGATGGTGCTGGAACATATCACCACCCGCGATGCAACCGAGTTTGTGGCCGAGGCCGGACCGAATATTGCCGCCACCATTACCGCCCACCACTTGCTATTTAATCGCAACGATATGCTGGCCGGCGGTATTCGCCCTCACTATTACTGTCTGCCTATCTTAAAACGTAATACTCACCAGCAAGCGTTAATCGATGCGGCCACCAGTGGTAATAACAAATTTTTCCTTGGCACAGATTCGGCACCCCATACCCCCGCCCACAAAGAAACCAGCTGCGGTTGCGCCGGCTGTTATACCGCCTATGGGGCTATTGAGCTTTATGCAGAGGCTTTTGAACAGGCCGGGGCGCTTGATAAGCTGGAAGCATTTGCCAGTCATAATGGGGCCGATTTTTACGGCCTGGCAAGAAATAGCGATACCATTACTCTAAAAAAATCCGCTTGGCAGGTCCCCGACCGCTTACCATTAGGCGATTCCCATGTCATACCGCTTTGTGCTGGTGAAACATTGCAGTGGCAAGTTGTCGCTTAACTAAGGAAAAACATGATCAACGAAGATTTTGACCAACAGCCAGTGCATCCACTGTCCCAGCGCTTCCGCGGCTTTTTACCGGTAGTGGTTGATGTCGAAACCGGTGGCTTTGATTGTCAGACAGATGCCTTATTGGAAATAGCTGCCAGTACCATTACCATGGATGATCAAGGCCATCTTAAGCTGGATAAAACCTTTGAATTTCATGTAATGCCTTTTGCTGGCGCCAACCTCGACCCTGCTGCCTTGGAATTTACCGGCATTGACCCACACCACCCGTTTCGCGAAGCAGATCCCGAAGAAACGGTTTTCCCCGAGCTGCTACAAGCGATTAGAAAACAAGTGAAAGCGCACGATTGCACTCGCGCCATATTAGTTGGTCATAATGCGCATTTTGATCATGGCTTTGTGATGGCAGCTATCGAGCGCTGCCAAATTAAACGCAATCCTTTTCATCCTTTTTCAGTGTTTGATACGGCTACGTTATCGGGGCTAGCCTTTGGTCAAACCGTGCTGGCCAAGGCCTGCGAAACGGCGGGCATTGAGTTTAGTAATGCCGAAGCACACTCCGCGGTTTACGACACTAAAAAGACAGCTGAGCTGTTTTGTTCGATTGTAAATCGTTGGCAGGATTTGGGTGGTTTGCCCGGCTAGGGCAACTTCTGGAGCAATAAAAAAAGGCCTGCAATAACAGGCCTTTTTTATTCCAAACGACTACCAACTATAAGTCGTCAGCATTCTCGGAAAGATACGCAGCAACACCATCCGGAGAAGCTGTCATACCTTTATCACCTTTGTTCCAGCCAGCAGGACAAACTTCACCATGCTCTTCGTGGAACTGCAGCGCTTCGATAACACGAATAAATTCATCAAAGTTACGACCCAGTGGCAAATCATTCACTGTCTGTGAACGCACAACACCTTGCTGATCGATAATAAAAGCACCACGGAAAGCAACGCCATCGGCAGATTCAACATCATAAGCACGACAGATATCATGGTTAATATCAGCGGCTAGTGTGTAAGCTACCTGACCAATACCGCCGTTGTTAACATCCGTATTACGCCATGCATTGTGAGTAAAGTGAGAGTCGATAGATACACCGATCACCTCTACACCCAGCTCTTTGAATTTATCCATACGGTGATCAACCGCCAGTAATTCAGACGGACAAACAAAGGTAAAATCCAACGGGTAGAAAAACACCAGACCGATTTTGCCCTTAATAGTCTCTGCCAAATTAAAATTATCTACGATCTCACCATTACCCAAGACTGCGTTACAGGTAAAATCCGGTGCGGGTTTGCCAACGAGTACACTCATTGTTTTCTAGCCTCCAAAAGTTGTGGAATATAAAGTCAGTTTACAGCTATCGTCATTCTAACCACCCGATATTGCAGCGATATTTCAATCGCCTCCGTCGAGCTCCAGTTCGAATATGGCAGCCATAGTACACAGCAGCCCGATACAATCCCACTGATTTTTTTAAATCATCATCATAGGTAGAAACTATTGATTGTTATCAATACTGCCTGTTTATTTATCAGGCAGCCGCCACTAAAAACAGTCTAAAAACCACCTAAATGCTATTGACAATGATTCTCATTTGGATTAACATCCCCTCAAACTTGAATCACAACCAAAAACCCAAACCACCATGTATATCTGCTTGTGCAAAGCCGTGACTGACAGCCAAATCCGCGAAGCGGTTGCCAAAGGCGCCACTCAGTTTGGTCAGGTCCGCAAGGAACTGAACCTTGCATCGCAGTGTGGCAAATGCGGCATTCTGGCGCGTGAAGTTTTCGATGAAAGCATTGAGCGCAATATCGATAACGAACAGCTATTCTACGCTGTAAGCTAAATCCCCTACTCTCTATTTACCGCTACCCTTACCACCACCTATACCTCTATTGACCGCCACCGGCCCAAACGCTGGCTACCGGTATCATCGCAATGAAATTGCGACTGAGAATAACTTTTATTCCCATTTTTATCTATTAAAAATCAATAACTTAGCATTGACAGTGGCCTTCAGCTGGCACACACTTGGGCAATCTCACCGATAATTCCCACCCGGAGACAAGCAATGAAAGGCGACGCCAAAGTTATTGAACACCTAAACACTGTATTAGCCAACGAACTGGTTGCGATTAACCAATACTTTCTGCATGCAAAAATGTATAAAGATTGGGGGCTTAAAGATCTGGGTGATCACGAATATCACGAATCCATTGATGAGATGAAACATGCCGACAGTTTGATTGAACGTATTCTGTTTCTTGAAGGCCTACCCAATCTGCAAGATCTGGGCAAACTGTTAATCGGTGAAAACACCCAGGAAATGCTGGAGTGCGATCTTAAGCTGGAAATGATCGCGCATAAGGATTTAAAAGCGGCTGTCGCCTATTGTGAGTCGATTGGCGATTATGTCAGTCGGGATTTATTTCAGCATATTATGGAATCAGAAGAAGAGCATATTGACTGGCTTGAAACGCAGCTTAATCTGATTGAGCGGGTTGGATTACAGAATTACCAGCAGAGTCAGATGAGTC
>NZ_CAXAHB010000034.1:0-20054 GCF_963968385.1 uncultured Oceanicoccus sp. | reverse complement strand
AGTCACTGTTGCTGACCCTGTAGATCAAAGCCATCTAACCTGATCTGGCGGCTATAGCGCAGTAACTGCTCATCATTCACTGGGCTTTGCTCCATTCGACGCGGCGATATAACAAGCGCCGGTCACTCGATCGAGTCCAGCGAGATCCTGTTGAGTAAATACTTGTTCAAACCCCGCTGTTGCCAATAAGGCTTGCACGGCCGTGGCTTGATCATAACCATGCTCAAGCAATAGCCAGCCATGATCACTAAGATAAGCTGGGGCCTGTCGAATAATGGTTGCTATATCGGCAAGGCCTTTGTTATCCGCCACCAATGCCGAGCGAGGTTCAAAACGGACATCGCCTTGCTGTAAGTGTTTATCAGCCGAATCAATATACGGAGGGTTACTAACAATTAAATCAAACGATTGATCGCTAAGCGCAGCAAACCAATTCGATTGAAAAATCTCGACATTATCCAAGCTATATTTTTGCCGGTTGCTTTCTGCTAGCGCAACGGCCTGCGCCGTGATATCACAGGCTTTTATCACACAATCACTGCGCTCAGCAGCCAAAGCCAGTGCGATGGCTCCAGTGCCAGTACCCAGATCAAGGATGCTAGCTGCAGTTTTGGCCGATATTGTAGCTAGCGCCAATTCAACCAGTAATTCAGTTTCCGGGCGGGGTATTAAGGTGCAAGGGCTAACTTGTAAATCCAACGACCAAAACCCCCTCTCACCAATAAGATAGGCAACGGGCTCTCCGGTAATGCGTCGTTCTAATAAACTTTGAAATTGTTGCCGAGCTGGCTCTGGCACTTCTGCCTCGGGCCATGCTCGCAGATAACTGCTAGGTTTTTGCAAACAATGGCACAGTAACATCGCTACATCTAGCGCCGGGCTGTCACTGCATGCAACTAATTGCTGGCGCTGTGATAGTAGCTCCGCTACGGTTGCCATGGTTTTATTCGTCGGCCATGGCCGCTAACAGATCGGCCTGATATTCATTGCGCAATGGGTCGATCACTTCACCCAGCGAGCCTTCCATCACTTCTGATAATTTATATAAGGTTAAATTAATCCGATGGTCGGTGACGCGGCCCTGTGCATAATTGTAAGTTCGGATTCGTTCCGAGCGATCACCGCTACCGACTAAATTGCGGCGCTCATCGGCTTGCTGTTGCTGTTGTTTATCCTGAATACCGGTCAGGATTCTTGACTGCAGCAAAGACATCGCCCGCGCTTTGTTTTTATGCTGTGAGCGTTCATCCTGACACTCCACCACAATACCTGTGGGTATATGGGTTAAACGAATCGCTGAATCGGTTTTGTTGACGTGCTGACCACCGGCACCGGAGGCGCGAAAGGTATCTATCCGCAAATCATTTTTATTGATTTCTATTTCGTCGACACTATCAATTTCCGGCATGATCGCCACGGTGCAGGCCGAGGTATGTACCCGCCCCTGTGACTCTGTTTCTGGTACACGCTGCACACGATGAGCCCCGGACTCAAATTTTAAATGGGCATAAACATCCTGACCGGTAACCCGAACGATAATTTCTTTATAACCACCATGATCGCCTTCACGCTCGGAGATGGGCTCGACTTTCCAGCCCTTTTTTTCAGCATAACGGCTATACATTCGGTATAGATCACCAGAAAAAATCGCCGCCTCGTCACCACCGGTCCCTGCCCGAACTTCTAAAAAGACATTATTGGAATCATTGGGATCTCTGGGCAGTAATAATTTTTGTAGCTCTGCTTCCATCTCATCACGACGACCTTGCGCATCGGATAGTTCTTCCTGCGCCATCTCGCGCATTTCAGCATCGCCATCTTTTAATAAAGCTTGTGCCTCGTCTATATCGTCTATGGTTTGTCGGTAATCGTTATAGCAATGCACAACGGGTTCGACTTCTGCGTACTCTTTGGATAGCGATCTAAATTTATCCTGATCACTAATAATCTCACTGTCACTTAGCAACGCGCCCAGTTCTTCATGGCGGTCTAGTAAGTTATCCAGTTTCTGAACAATTGAATCTTTCATGGTGTCTCTTTGTTGTTTTCGTCTTCAGGCTCTTTGTCAATTTGCAGCCCAAACAGTTGGTGCGCCCAACCTACCCTGTCCTCACGACCATCAGCGCTGGCTTTTTTCATGGCTATACTTGGCAGGTGCATAAACTTATTGGTCAGGTTGCGGGCAAGCTGGGTCAATACCTGCTCGGCATTTTCGCCTTTGGCCAGCTGTTTTAACGCTTTTTCCAATTCAATATCACGCGTCTGTTCCGACTTTTGCCGATAGGCTTTAAGGGTTGAAACCACATCCAACGAGCGTAGCTGTTGCAAATAATTGTCTACGCCTTTATCAATCAGTTTATCGGCTTTGCGTGCTTCTGATTCGCGGTTGCGCTTATTTTCATCAACAATCTCGGTAAGATCATCAATGGTATATAAATAAATATCGCTTAACTCACCCACTTGTTGTTCTATATCTCTGGGCACCGCGATATCGACCATTAAAATCGGGCGATGCTTGCGGTGTTTTAACGCGCGCTCTACCGCGCCTTTACCCAAAATCGGTAATTGACTGGCGGTGGATGAAATCACGATATCGGCCTGTATTAATTGCTCGGGAATTTCAGAGAGTAATACCGCCTCGGCACCGAAATGATGGGCCAGTTCTCTTGCCCGACCCAAAGTACGGTTGGCCACTACGATACTTTTTACCCCGTTTTCTGAGAGATGTCGCGCCGCCAACTCAATAGTCTCGCCGGCACCAATCAATAAGGCGCGGGTTTCGGTTAAATCAGAAAAGATATGGTGCGATAAATTCACCGCCGCATAGGCGACTGAAACCGGGTTTTTGCCAATTGCGGTATCGGTGCGCACTTTTTTAGCTACGGAAAACACATGAGGGAAAATTCGCGAGAATTCGCTGCCTACAGAATTGGCTTCTTGGGCCACGGCAAAGGCCGATTTCATTTGCCCGAAGATCTGCGGCTCACCCAATACCATGGAATCCAAACCGCTGGTTACCTGAATAATATGCCGCAAGGCATTTTGATCGCTATAGCTGTAATAACAAGTTTCCAGATCGGACCAGGGAATATGATGATAGGCACCCAACCATGCCAATAGCCGCTGCTCGCTGCCCTGAAGATGCTCGTCCGCCACCATCGCATAGAGTTCGGTACGATTACAGGTCGATAAAATCACCACCTCGGCCAACAGCGCATCGGTTAATGCGTCCTGCAAGGCTTCAGCCATTTGCTCAGGCGCAAACGCAACGCGTTCGCGCAGCGCAACATTGGCTGACTTGTGATTAATGCCCAGTACAATCAAGACCATACAGCGGTGATGAATCCTCAAAGGGGGTGACAAACCCAATTATCAATATAGCAGGAACACATTATCGCACCCCTCTCCACAAAAAGGCGCACAATTCTAGCAAGTTAGCGAGCAAAAGTGGATTCACAGTGCTACTTATTATAATAGTTATAGTGATTAGAAGCCGCTTTATGTCATCATAGCGGCCTAATATAAGGACCCAAACTGTATGACCCCAATGTCCACCACGACTTTTAAAGTACTCGCTACAACCACAGTGCTAGCTTTATTTAGCGCTTGCAGTAGCACGCCACAACAACCTGCCGATGAGCCGGCAGCAGAAACCGCCATTAACCAAGCTGCAGTGGAACAGGTGGCAGCAGACATTCCCACAAGATCTTTTCCTGACGACAGCTTGCATGATTTATTAGTGGCCGAATTTGCCGTAAGACGCAATCACTATGACCTTGCTTTAGGCAATTATCTCCAACAAGCCCATCAAACCCGTGATGCCGGTGTTGCCGGCCGTGCTACTCGATTGGCGCAATTTCTTGGTGCCAATAAAGCCACACTGAGTGCCGCTCAGTTATGGGTAGAACTGGAGCCAGAAAATGCAGAAGCGCAATATATCGCTGCCACTACGCTGGCCAAAAATCAACAGCCGCTAGCGGCACTAGACCATATGACTAGCTTGCTTGAACAAGGTAGTAGCACCAATTTTGCTGCCATTGTCGCTGATACCTTGGCTATGCCAGAGGCCACTCGCAACGCGGTGGAGGCACGTATTGACGCACTACTGCTTACTTATCCTGAGAATACTCAGCTACTGTTAAGCAAAGCCTTGATAATTCAACAGCGTCAGCAAGCTGAAAAAGCTTTGACCATTGTTCGCCATGCACTAAAAATCGACGCCGAGGATTTAGATGCTGTGGTTTTAGAGGCGCGCTTATTGCAACAGCTTAACCGTGTCGACGAAGCCTATGATCGACTGGAAAAAGTGGTTGCCACGCACCCCAATAATCGTCGCCTGCGACTGCAATATGCCCGCATTTTAATGGCTAAAGATATTGAAAAAGCCAAACAACAATTTGAGATTTTACTCGCACTCTCACCTCGCGACCCCGATCTATTGCTCTCGCTCGGTTTAATCAGCAAACAAATTCAACAACCTGAAGCGGCTAAAATCTACTTTCAGCGTTTATTGAATAGCGGCAATAAAACCACCGCCGCCAACTTTTATCTGGGGCAACTAGCCGAATCCGATCAAGACTGGCAAACCGCGATTAACTACTACCAGCAGATTCCACCGGGTGGGACTGACTTTTTCACCGCGATTAACCGCATTATCAGTGTCTATAGCCTGCAAGGGCGGATTGATACCGCTGGTGAGTATTTGCAAAAGCTACATCAGCAATACCCCGAGCACGCCGTGCGTTTGCATCTGTTGGAATCAGAGCTAATGCTCAATAATAATCGCGCTGAAGATGCTCATAAACTTTTAACCCAAGCGCTGTTAATCAACCCCGAACAACCTAATTTGCTGTATGCCCGCTCGGTACTTAGTGAACGTTTGGATATGCTTGAATTAATGGAGCAGGATTTGCTTAAGCTTATTGCCTTGGATAGTAACAATGCCACCGCACTGAATATGCTGGGTTATGTTCTGGCCAATCGCAACCTGCAACTGGATAAAGCCTTTGACTATATTAGCCGTGCCTTAGCCATCAGGCCTGGTGACCCAGCGTTTCAGGATAGTCTCGGCTGGGTGCAATACCGGCGTGGCAATCTAAGCGAAGCGTTAGCTTTATTGAAGACGGCCTATAAAAACTTCCCCGATCATGAAGTGGCAGCGCACCTCGGTGAAGTACTATGGCAATTGGGTGAGCAAGCAGCGGCGATAAAAATCTGGCAAGACGGCCTGAACAACAAACCCGATAGCCATTTCATCAAAGAAACCATGCAACGGCTGGCTCCTGCGACGGTATCTGCGGAATAATGATGATTCGTCTGCTACAGCGTATCCCGATACTATTATTAGCTGTGCTTAGTGCTTGTAGCACCGTGCAGCAGACCGCACCAACGGCCGTCATTATGGATGGATTGGCTAACAATCGGGATATTCAGCAGTGGTCCGTTAGTGGCAAAGTGGGACTGCGCAGCAACCAACAAGCTCACAGCGCCTACCTTAACTGGCGTCAGTGTGGTGAAGTATTTGATATCCGCCTTAGTGGGCCGCTAGGGCAAGGGGCCGCTCATTTAACAGGCGACTCAAAACAGGTTTATTTAGTCACCGCCGATAAACAGCGCTATTCCGCCAGCAACACCAGCACTTTATTAAAGCAACAGTTTGGCTGGACGCTGCCGATGGAGCAATTACGTTATTGGCTGCGAGCATTGCCAGATCCCAATTATAGCCATCGAGTCGATAACAATAACGCCCCAGGATTTAAGCAACAGGCATGGCAGCTGAGCTATCCGCGATTTATCAAACACAGTGCCTACCAGCTTCCCAGCCGAATTATTGCTGAACAACCCACGGTAAAAGTTACCGTCGTTATTAATCAATGGCAGCTAGATCCGGACTGCAATACACCATGAGCACCCTAAGTCTGCTATCTCCGGCAAAACTTAATCTGATGTTGCATATCACCGGGCAGCGCGATGACGGCTATCATCAACTGCAAACCCTGTTTCAATTACTGGATTACGGCGACACCCTGCACTATCAAACCCGCGATGATAATCAGTTACACCTGAGCCCAGCTATAGCGGGCATTGCAAGCGAAGATAATCTTATTATTCGAGCCGCTCGGCTACTGCAACAGCAGTCCACCGGCTCAACTTTGGGCGCGGATATACAGCTGGAAAAAACCCTCCCGATGGGCGGCGGCTTGGGCGGCGGTAGCTCGAATGCCGCTACCACTCTGTTAGCGCTAAATCAGCTTTGGCAACTGGATTTATCGATTGATCAACTGGCTGATTTAGGCCTGCAATTGGGCGCTGATGTGCCGGTATTTGTCAGAGGCCATTCCGCATTCGCCGAAGGCGTGGGTGAACGCCTGCAAGCTATTGATATTGCTGAGTCTTGGTACTTGGTGGCCAAGCCTGATTGTGAGGTCTCGACCGCTGAAATTTTTTCCCACAAACAGTTGACTCGGAACACCTCTCCGATCACAATAGCCGCCGTTTTGAAGCAGGGTGGTCACAATGACTGCGAAGCGGTGGTACGACAGTGTTATCCGGCTGTTGATCGGGCATTAAATTGGCTAAATTCACTAAGCCAAACAGCCACTAACAACCCCGCTCGACTGACAGGTACTGGTGCCTGTGTTTTTGCCCAATATCCTGACCGTAAGTCAGCCGAGCAAATTCTTCATCAGTTACCCAAGGAATTACAGGGCTTTGTTGCCAAAGGGGTGAATATTTCCCCAACGCATCAAGCACTTAGCCTGTAAACCAAGTACTTTTATTGGGGCGTCGCCAAGCGGCAAGGCACCAGGTTTTGATCCTGGCATTCAGAGGTTCGAATCCTCTCGCCCCAGCCATATTATATTCCCTCGGGCCGATCATCCGAGCGAAGCTGGACAGTGGATCGATGCGCCATCGACCTGGGCGACGCCAAAAGCCCGCCATCAATGCTCCCTCCCAGCGAAGTAAGCTATAAAAAAATATATGATTGAAGCTGTTATAGAGCTTTGGTCTGCAACAGCAGCAATGTGCAACCAGCATAGGAAAATACCGTGTCCAAATTGATGGTTTTTACCGGCAATGCCAACCCTCAACTCGCTGAGCAGGTTGCCGCACAACTACATCTTCCCTTGGGTGAAGCCGATGTAGGCCAATTTAGCGATGGCGAAGTCGCTGTTGAGATTAAAGAAAACGTGCGCGGCGCGGATGTGTTTATTATCCAGTCTACCTGCCAGCCCACCAATGATAATTTAATGGAATTGATCGTCATGATCGATGCCATGCGCCGCTCTTCAGCGGGCCGCATTACCGCAGTAGTCCCCTACTTCGGTTATGCTCGTCAGGATCGTCGGGTACGCTCGTCACGAGTACCGATTAGCGCCAAAGTCGTTGCCGATATGATGACTGGTGTTGGTGTCGACAGAGTACTCACCGTTGATCTACACGCCGAACAGATTCAGGGCTTTTTTGATGTGCCGGTTGATAACGTTTACGGCTCACCGGTGCTGTTAGACGATATCAACAAACAAGCATATTCCAATATGGTAGTGGTATCTCCGGATATCGGTGGTGTGGTTCGAGCTCGTGCTGTCGCCAAGCAACTTAATGATTGCGATTTAGCCATTATCGATAAGCGTCGACCCCAGGCTAACGAAGCGCAGGTCATGCATATTATTGGTGAAGTAGAAGGCCGCACCTGTGTGTTGGTTGACGATATGGTCGATACCGCTGGCACGCTGTGTAAAGCCGCCACTGCACTAAAAGACAATGGTGCTGCCAAAGTGGTTGCCTACTGTACCCACCCAGTATTGTCGGGCAAGGCACTGGATAATTTAAGTGGCTCACAACTAGATGAGCTAGTTGTGACTGACACCATTCCGTTAACCGATGCAGCCAAAGCCTGCGGTAAAATTCGCACGCTCACCATGGCCACGCTGTTAGCCGAATCAGTACGTCGAGTCAGTAACGAAGAATCCATTAGCGCGCTGTTCCGATAGTTGAAGCACCGCTAATACTAACGGATTGATCAAACAGCGATGATTTATTGCTGGTCATCAATCCATCAACCCACTCATTACTGGTCGCAGGTAATGAGTGTTTTCGCTAACTAAAGGAGACATACTATGTCTAGCGAATTTACGTTAAATGCAGAGACCAGAACAGACTTAGGGAAAGGTGCGAGCCGCCGCCTACGTCGTCTGGAAAACCGTGTGCTTGGTATCGTCTATGGCGGTAAAAGCAAGCCCGCACCCGTAACCGTAGCGATGAACGAAATCGTTAAGCTGGCTGAAAACGAAGCGTTTTTCACCAGCCTAGTTGATCTTTCGCTAGACGGTCAGTCAGAGCAGGTTGTTGTTAAAGATATGCAGCGTCACCCAGCCAAAAATACCATTATGCATGTTGATTTCTTGCGTGTTAGCGCCAAAACCAAGTTGACTATGCATGTGCCGCTTCACTTTATTAATGAAGAAAGCTGTTTCGGCGTTAAGATGGAAGGCGGTACTATATCCCACGCTCTTAACGATATCGAAGTTAGCTGTCTGCCAAAAGACTTGCCCGAATATATCGAAGTCGATATGGAAGCGCTGAAAATCGGTGAAAACATTCACCTGTCAGACCTGACTTTACCCGAGGGTGTTGAAAGTGTTGCCCTAGCTCACGGCGGCGATCACGATCTGCTGGTATCAGCCGTTAATGCCACTAAAGGTGGCGCTGATGAAGACGAAGCAGACGAAGCGGCAACCGAGGGTGAAAGCGACGCTGCAAGTGAAGGTGAAAGCAAAGAAGAAAGCGGCGAAGACTAACACGCTTCCGCCAAGGGCATTGCCAGCAATGCCCAGCTTGCCACTAAAAATGGGGACTTTGTCCCCATTTTGTTTTTTACACTATGCTATCTAAAATAACGGGCTTGTTTAAGGGCGCTGACAGTGAGTAAGATTAAACTGATTGTAGGTTTGGGCAATCCGGGCCGCGAATACGAACAGACCCGCCATAATGCAGGCGCGCTATTGGTAGAGGCGCTTGCCGGCCAACAAGGTGTGTCCCTAAAACCAGACAGCAAATTTTTTGGGCTGACTGGCCGAGTCAATCTTGATGGTGACGATGTGCGGCTGGTGATCCCTACCACTTTTATGAATCGCAGCGGTCAGGCCGTTGCCGCTATGTGCAACTTTTATAAGGTAGCTGTAGAAGAAATACTCGTTGCCCACGATGAACTGGATATTGATATCGGCACCGCCCGCTTTAAACAGGGCGGCGGTCATGGCGGTCACAATGGTCTGCGGGATATTGTCGCCAAATGCGGTAATAACAAAAACTTTCATCGCCTGCGTATTGGTATTGGTCACCCTGGCTCTGCCGATAAAGTCAGCGGTTATGTGTTAACCAAAGCACCCCAAGCCGAGCATCAGAAAATACTGGATGCCATTGATGAAGCGATACGCGCCTTGCCCGAAGCCATTAGCGGCGACTGGGCTAAAGCGATGAATTATTTACATAGCTTCAAAGCCTGACTTGAACTTCACCAACAAACACAATATAAGAGAAAATCATGGGATTTAATTGCGGAATCGTTGGCCTGCCTAATGTCGGCAAATCCACGTTATTTAATGCACTGACCAAAGCGGGTATCGATGCGGAAAACTTTCCCTTCTGTACCATTGAGCCCAACTCAGGCATCGTACCCATTCCCGATTCGCGCCAGGATAAACTGGCAGAGATTGTAAAACCGCAAAAAGTAGTACCGACAAGCATGGAGTTTGTCGATATTGCTGGTCTAGTCGAAGGCGCCTCCAAAGGTGAAGGGCTTGGCAACCAGTTTCTCGCCAATATTCGCGAGACCGATGCGATTGCCCATGTGGTGCGCTGTTTTGAAAACGACAATGTTATTCACGTTGCCAATACCATCAACCCCGCTAACGATATTGACATTATCAATATGGAATTGGCACTGGCTGATCTGGAAAGTGTTGAAAAACAATTGCAAAGAGTCACCCGCACAGCCAAAGGCGGCGATAAACAAGCAATCGCGCAAAAAGCGCTGATCGAAAAATTGATTCCTCATCTTTCTGAGGGCCTGCCGGTGCGGTCACTTGAATTGACTGAAGCCGAACGGGATATCTTACCTAGCCTGCATTTATTGACCACTAAACCTACCATGTATATCGCCAATGTCGATGAAGATGGCTTTGAAGACAATCCGCTATTAGATGTTGTCCGCACGATTGCTGAAGCCGAAGGTGCGGTTGTGGTACCGATCTGTAATAAGCTCGAAGCAGAGATTGCTGAATTGGACGAAGCAGAAAAAGCTGAATTTCTGGAAGATCTCGGTATGCAGGAGGCCGGATTAAACCGCGTCATTCGCGCCGGTTATGAGCTGCTCGGTCTTCACACTTATTTCACAGCAGGCGTTCAGGAAGTCCGTGCATGGACTATTCCTCTGGGCGCTACCGCACCAGAGGCCGCCGGCGTAATTCATACTGACTTCCAGCGTGGTTTTATCAAAGCTGAAATTATGTCCTATGAGCATTTTGTGGCGCATAACGGCGAACAAGGGGCCAAAGAGGCCGGTAAATTACGTCTGGAAGGTAAAGACTATATCGTTAAAGACGGCGATGTAATCCACTTTAAATTTAACGTGTAAATCCGCCAAACAGGTTGCAACACGCTTGACAGCAAGGGCCCGAATCGCCAGAATACGCGCCTCCTGAAAGTCGGCACTAGGCTCACAAGGCTCATGCAGACCAGACAAGTTTTGGCGAGATAGCTCAGCTGGTTAGAGCACATCACTCATAATGATGGGGTCGGCAGTTCAAATCTGCCTCTCGCTACCACTCTATACTGCTAAACCAGTAGCTTAACAGCCCGCCAATCAGCGGGCTTTTTTGTGGATGCTGTATGACTTCCCTACCAAACCCATATCCAACCTTCGATAGAAACACCACAAACATCAGCTTGTCGAGTGGACTAGCTTGTTTTAACGATTTCTGCCGAAACAGCAAAATCAATTCATCCGGTGCAGGGCACAAATTTTATTACCGGAGGGATCTCGTAAATAAGCGAGATAAAGACTGACCGTTGCGTTCTCGCGCACACCGGGAGGATCTTCACAGGAAGTACCACCATTAGCGAGACCTGCCGCATACCAGGCATCAGCCGTCGCCGAATCCTTCACTGCAAAGCCGATGGTACTACCATTACCATGGCAGGCAGGCTCGCCATTAATGGGTTTGCTGATAATGAAGATGCCACCTGCCGTAGAATAGAAACAACGACCTTTTTCGTCGATTACACCCAATTTACACCCCATAGTACCTAGAACCGCATCGTAAAACTTCTTTGATGCTTCAATATCGTTTGCACCAATCATTATATGACTGAACATTAATACTCTCCTCTTTTACAAAATAAATAAAACACACAATAGCCAAGGCTAAAACGGTCTGATCTCAAAAATCATATTAGAACGAACACTTAAATCGCATAGACTTACACTATCCAAACGCCTAAGCCGAAATCAGTTAATGATAAACAAAGAGCGCTCGAGAAAAATTACAAAAGAGTAATTTTTAACATTAAAAAAGAAACAATAATACTTTTTTAGAAAAGTATAATGGCTACGAGTGCTGAAGTATTAGAGATAACTTTAAGCAGAAAACGCTAGCGTTTAGGTCGCCATAAATTCCTGACGACTAGTGGCATCGTCTTTAAATAAACCACCTAAGGCCAAGGTCTGAGTCATCGAAGAGGCATCCATAACACCGCGCGCTTTGACACAATAATGCGAGGCGTCAATGCTTACCGCTACGTTCTCTGTTTGTAGCAAGGTTTGCAATGCCATTAAGATTTGCTGGGTTAAGCGCTCTTGTACTTGCGGGCGCTGCGCAAAGAAGCGAACAATACGGTTAATTTTAGACAGGCCGATAATTTTTTTAGCCGGCATATAAGCCACCTTGGCCACGCCATCGATGGTGACAAAATGATGCTCACAAGTGCTGACTAAACTAATATCACTGACCTTGACCATCTCATGTACGCCCATCTTATTTTCGATGGCGGTGATTTTTGGGAACTTGCTGTAATCCAGACCAGAAAAAATCTCATCGACATACATCTTGGCGATGCGGTGAGGCGTTTCATTCAAGCTGTCATCAGTAAGATCCAAACCCAGAGTATCAACCACATCGGTCATGGCCTCACGGATACGCTGATACTTTTCATCTCTACTTAATAACTGCTTGCCGGTAAGCGGTGTTTCCAGACCGGCATCGATCAGTGCCTTACGAACAAGCTCTGCTTCATCTGAATATGTAGTCGACATAGGAGGAAAGCTTAGTGTTTGCTCTGCTACTGAATCCATAATTGATCCTTTATTAATATTGTCTCTAAGGGTGGTTACGCATGCCCGCCATGTATTGGATTAACGGCAAGACGGGTTTTTCTAGATAGCCTCAGAACCCTTAAACCTACTCTAACATGCTAGAATGGGTTTTTCTAAATCACTTTTACCTATTTTATGACTTTTCTGCAACAACTCGAGCCCTGGGCTTTTACCGCCTCAGACAACGTCACCCTAAGAGGTTGGCAAACTCGATTGAGTGGCAAGCCCATTATCTATTTTCGACATGGCAATGGCCTTAGTGGCCTGTGCTATAAACCTATGCTGGAACAATTAGCACCCCACTATGACCTGGTGATCATGGATACTCAGGGCCATGGCGATAGTGATAAAGGCGATAAGATCAGCTGGCAGCAGTGTGCCATACATGGCTTGGAGCATATCGAAGCTTGTTATAGCCAGTGGAATAACCTTTGGCAGGGTGCGGGTACTATACCGCTGTACGGCATTGGCCATAGCTTTGGTGGCATTATGACATTATTAACCGCAGGTCATCGGCCACAGCTATTTACCCGAACCATACTGCTAGACCCGGTACTATTCCCGCCGCATATCAGGCTAATCAACCGCCTTATCCATTTATTCGGTCTATCCAACTTTAACCCCATAGTCAGTCGCACCTTAAAGCGTCGTAGCCGCTGGCCAAGTCGCCAGAACGCCTTCGAGACACTGCATGGCCGAGGCATTTATAAAGGTTGGGATAATGCCTGCCTGCGAGCCTATACCGATCACTGCCTGTCAGAACATCAACAGCAAGCCCAGTTAAAATGCTCACCCACTACCGAAGCCTTGATATTTGCAGGGCAAACTGGCCCGATATGGCCTTCAGTCAAAAAGGTGGCAACACCCATGACCATCATCGCTGGCAAAACAAGCTACTCATTTGTTAAGGCTGCTAGCGCTAGAGCAGCTAAACAAAACCCGCTTATCGATCGTATTGTGATCGAAGGCAGGCATTGTTTTATGCAAGAACGCCCGATTGAAACTGCCGAATTAATTCTCAAACTTTTAAGGCAAGCTTAAATCTAAAAAGGCAAGTTGGCACTCTACCCCGATACTTACGCCTAGAATAGCCAACAGAAAAAATAGAGAGAGCATATTTATGGCTTCAAGTATTTTAATTATCGCGGTTTTACTCTTTGCCCTGCGAGGCCTGCTCCTCGGCTTTAGCGGTGTTATTGGTCGATTGCTTGGCTTTGCTCTGGGCTACCTTGTGGCCGACCACTATCGCGATCCACTCGCCGATTTTATCAGTTTAAATACCAGCATTGGTCTGCCTGCTGCCGCCCTGCAAATAATCAGCGGCTTGGGGCTATTTATCGTCACCCTATTTTTCACCGGCCTGATCGTCGCCATGCTATTTAAATTGTTAGGTCGCGTTATCCCCATCTTTAAAATGATTGCCGACAACCATTCGATCGGCGGTAAAATTGCCGGAGCGACGCTGAATGGCGCTATCGCTACCGCTGTGGTTTTGTTAGGTCTGTGGGGCTTTGGGAAAGTCACCCAGCTACAAGATCCCGATGACCGACTACAACACATCGCCAACCAATTTGGCGATAAAGTCTTTGGCATCATCGCCGACAATAACGACTTTAATATTGAGCATTTTTCACAATCGTTTTCACAGACAACCAGCAATGGTCAGGTGACTCGTAGCACCAGCGCCGGTTACTCCAGCTTTGGCTCGACGGCTACCAACAGCTCTTCTAGAACTAATATTGATTCTGTAATAGAGCTACTGCAGCAATCCAATCAAAACGGTAACGGTATCGATACCGCCGAACTACTCAACAACCCACAGCTGCAAGAACTAATCAATAACCCTGAACAACTCCAGCATATTCAGCAGCAAATTATCAACAACCCACAGCTGCAGGAATTAATGCAACGCTTGCAATCTCAACAACCCTAGCAGTAAAAAATCCATTGGATTTCGATAACGATAATTACCAAGCAAATTAAAGGAAGTTCGCTATGCATATCTGGGTCGATGCCGACGCCTGCCCCAACGTGATCAAAGACATCTTATTTCGCGCTGCTAATCGGGTACAGATACCAGTAACACTGGTCGCCAACCAATATATTAAGGTGCCACCATCACCCTATATTAAATCGGTGCAAGTGCCCGCAGGCTTTGATGTGGCGGATAACCATATTGCTCAGCAAACTGAACCCGGTGATATTGTTATCACCGCAGATATTCCACTAGCTGCTGATATTGTTGCCAAGGGCGCCTATGGTATTAATCCGCGCGGCACGCTATATACCGAACAAAATATTAAGCAGACCTTAACGATGAGAAATTTTATGGAAGAAATGCGCAGCACGGGACAAGCCAGCGGCGGACCACCACCACTGGATTCAAAAGACAAACAAACCTTTGCCAATACACTCGACAGATTACTTGCCAAAGCCAAATAATGGTTTGGGCAAGATTAATGACTGTGACTCTTTACTAGGTTTCATAGAAGATAAACATTGATTAAACCGCCATCGAATTCCCTTAATTATTCATTTTAACGTATAATCGCGCCCCTCAATTTTAAGCTTAATGCTATGGCGAGATGGCATTGATCAGAGCACTTTTTTGGAGCTTACGCATGTTTAGTGTTAACGAATACTTTGATGGCAAGGTGGCATCGATCGCCTTTCAAACGAAAACTTTACCCGCCACCGTTGGCGTTATGGCCATTGGTGAATTTGAATTTGGCACCAGCCAGAAAGAAACCATGACGGTGGTGAGCGGTGCGCTTACCGTAAAGTTGCCGGGCAGTGATGACTGGAAAACCTTTAATGCTGGCGAACACTTTATTGTTGAGGCTAATGAAAAATTTCAATTAAAGGTTGCTGTTGAAACGGCTTATCTTTGTACCTACGAATAACCGTAGCTAAGGGCGATAAAGGCCGCTGAAGTCTAGCCTTCCCGAACAGGATCAAAAGCCGTATAATCCGCCGCCACACGCCAGATGCCGGCCAAGCACCATCGGCACCCACTATCGAGATTATTCATGTCATCCTCCGAAGCCACCAGTTTTAAAGATCTGGCACTAGCCACACCCGTGCAGAAAGCCATTGATCAGGTTGGCTATGAACAGCCCTCGCCGATTCAAGCCGCCAGTATCCCGCACTTATTAAATGGCGATGATCTCCTCGGAGTGGCGCAAACCGGCACCGGCAAAACGGCAGCCTTTGCGTTACCGCTACTAAGCAAAATCGATATTAACAACAAAACACCTCAAACGCTGGTACTGGCCCCTACCCGAGAGCTAGCTATTCAGGTGGCCGAAGCCTTTCAAACCTACGCCAGCCAAATGAAAGGGTTTAATGTTTTACCTATTTATGGCGGTCAGGATATGAGCGGACAATTACGCCAGCTTAAACGTGGGGTGCATATTGTGGTAGGCACACCCGGCCGCGTTATGGATCACCTGCGCAGGGGCAGCTTAAAACTGGAAGGACTAACCAGCTTGGTATTGGATGAAGCCGACGAAATGCTCCGCATGGGCTTTATTGATGATGTGGAATGGATTTTAGAACATACGCCGAAACAACGACAGGTTGCTCTGTTTTCTGCCACCATGCCAAAGCCTATTCGCAAAGTGGCGGACCGCTACCTAAACAACCCAAAAGAAGTTCGCATTGCCAGTGACACCACCACTGCGGCAAAAATTGAACAGTCTTATTTAATCGTCAATGGCTTTGAACGCAAGCTCGATGCCATTACTCGCATACTAGAAGCTGACAACTTTGATGCCATGATTATTTTTGTTCGCACCAAAACCGCTACGGCAGAACTGGCTGAAAAACTGGAAGCCAGAGGCTATTCCGCTTCAGCATTAAACGGCGATATGAATCAGGCCCTACGTGAACGCACCATTAATCGCCTGAAGAAAAAACAACTCGACATTATTGTCGCTACCGATGTAGCCGCACGTGGCATTGATGTTGAGCGCGTTAGTCATGTACTAAATTTTGATATCCCCTATGACCCCGAGGCCTATGTTCATCGCATTGGCCGTACTGGCCGTGCCGGCAGAGCAGGCAAAGCGGTTTTATTTGTAGCTCCCCGTGAAAAGCGCCTATTGCAAGCGATTGAAAAAGCCACCCGCCAATCCATTTCAAAAATGGATTTACCCTCCGGCGTGGAAGTGTCTAGCAAACGTATAGGGCAGTTTAAGCAGCAACTAACCGAAACATTGGATAATCAAAAACTGGATTTTTTCCATCAGGTACTCTCTGAATACAGCATTGAGGCTGACCGCTCTGCCGAAGATATCGCCTGCGCACTGGCCTATCTATTACAAAAAGATAAGCCACTTGAAGTCAAAGATGAACCAAAACCCAAAAAACAGCGGGATAGTTTTGACCAACCAGAACGCAATGATCACAGAAAATCAGCTCGTAAAAGAGCAGAAGGCAAGCGCAATAAAGCCGACATTAATATGGTTCGCTACCGGATTGAGGTGGGCCGCGACGACGGCGCCAAGCCCGGCGATGTGGTAGGCGCTATTGCTAATGAGTCAGGGATTGACGGTAATCATATCGGCCATATCAAACTGCATGACAGTTACTCGACCGTTGATTTGCCCGAAGGCATGCCCAAAGATATGCTAAATACACTGAAAAAAGTGCGTATCTGCAATAAAACTATTTTTATCTCTGAAGAAGCTAGAGCCGATTATAGCAATAAACCAACGTCGGATAAGAAGAAAAGGCGTAAGCCAAACACCAGCGCTAAACCTAAAAACAGTTCAAAAACGAATAAAGCCAAAAATAAAAAAGCTGATAGCAAATCTAAAGTAAAAAAGCGTAAAGCCAAATAAAAAACTGAGTATTTATACGAAGGCGGCAAAGACCGCGGATTTCGGCGCGACATTACGGCCCAACACCCTGCCAAGCTGCTATGGCTTATGCTAAAATCTCCAGCCATATTCATCACAGCATCGAACCTCTCAGATCATGAGTAATAAAGACTCTATTTATTCTCAACCACTGGATTCTATCGCCAGCTTTAGCTTTGACGAAAAGGTGGTGCAAGTATTTCCGGATATGATTCAGCGTTCCGTCCCAGGTTATAGCACCATTATTGCTATGACCGGAGTACTGGCCGAACGTTATGCACAACCCCATAGCCATTGTTATGATTTGGGTAGCTCTCTGGGTGCTTCTACACTTGCCATGCGGCAGCAACTTAATGATCGCGATTGTAAAATTTTTGCCGTTGATAATTCTGCCGCGATGCAACAACGCTGCCAACAGATTATTGATCAGGATACTTCAACCACACCGGTTGAGTTAGTAGCAAGTAACATCCAAGACGTTATGATAAAAAATGCCTCCGTCGTGGTATTAAACTTTACGTTACAGTTTATTAGCGTAGAAGAACGGCAAGCTTTATTAATTAAAATATATAACGGCATGCTCGACGGCGGTATCCTGATTTTGTCAGAAAAATTTTGTTTTGATGATCCACATTTACAAGCACTAAATACTGAGCTACACCACAGCTTTAAACGCGCCAATGGTTATAGCGATATGGAAATCAGCCAGAAGCGTACCGCATTAGACAATGTTCTACTGCCAGAAACCATTGCCACCCATCAACAACGTTTAAAAAACGCAGGATTCAATAACGTGGATGTTTGGTTTCAGTGTTTTAATTTTGCCTCGTTGGTCGCTATCAAATAATGATTGATTATCAGCCCTTTATTGAACAACTCAGCAGCAACGATAATTACCGTGATGCGCTGGCACAGTGGCTTGAGCAAATCCCGGCACAAATCACCAACGGCCTAGATGAAAAACGCTATGGCGATCTGCCCCGCTGGCAATCAGTATTGGCACAGCTGCCTGACTGGCCGACCAGTGATTATGATTTAAACCAAGCGGCTATTACGATCAATACCACCAAACCACTGACCACAGCTCAACAAAACGATTTCAAACAACAGCTAAAAGGACTACATCCCTGGCGCAAAGGCCCGTTTAATTTGTTGGGTATAGAAATTGATACCGAGTGGCGCTCCGATTGGAAGTGGGATCGGTTAATCGATCATATTCAACCATTGACGGGAAAAAAAGTATTGGATATCGGTTGTGGTAGCGGTTATCACTGCTGGCGTATGCGCGGCGCAGGTGCCGACCTGGTGATTGGTATCGATCCCACACCGTTATTTATTGTGCAGTTTTTTACTTTGCAAAAGTATATTCAAGATCATCGCGTCACAGTATTGCCGATGGGTATTGAACAGCTACCGAAAAAACTTGGCTTTTTTGATACGGTGTTTTCTATGGGCGTACTTTATCATCGTCGTTCTCCTTTTGATCATCTTGTAGAACTACGAGATAGTTTGGCTACCAGAGGCGAACTAGTGCTGGAAACATTGGTTATCGAAGGCGAAGAAGGTGAAGTTCTGGTTCCCGAAGGCCGCTATGCGCGCATGGGCAATGTCTGGTTTCTGCCTAGCTGCCCGACCATGATGTTATGGTTAAAAAAGGCGGGCTTTAATGATATTAAACTGGCCGATGTTACTGATACCACAACCGAAGAACAACGCCGTACAGAATGGATGACTTTTCATTCACTGGAGCAGTTTTTAGACCCGGATGATCACCGCAAAAGTGTCGAGGGTTATCCAGCACCACGCAGAGCTATTTTTACTGCCAAAGCTCCTTAAGCCGCCCCGCCATTGACTCATCACACCATTGATGAGTGGTAAAAATCTGACCTAGCTTATACCGTAGCGAAATTTATCGACTAAAAAGGACTGCATCAGGGATTGGTATTAAAAATTGGGTAAATGTCCAGCAGCTAGAGCACTACCATCATCAAACCGGCGATGCTCAGCTACTTGGCCTACATTCCAGCGACTTATATCCCTGTTAAAGTTTGTGGCCTTGCAAAACATCGACATCATGTTAGTTACGTTCCCTGTATCCCAGCCACTTATATCGCTGTTAAAGTTTGTGGCCTCATAAAACATCATCCACATACTCTTTACGCTTGCTGTATTCCAGCCACTTATATCGCCGTTAAAGCTTGTGGCCTCCGCAAACATTGAGTCCATGCTAGCTACGCTCGCTGTATTCCAGCCACTTATATTCCCGTTAAATCTTGTGGCAAACGAAAACATCGACGCCATATTAGTTACGTTTCCTGTATCCCAGCCACTTATATTCCCGTTAAAGTTTCTGGCCTTCCAAAACATCGACCCCATATCAGTTACTTTCGCTGTATTCCAGCCACTTATATTCCCGTTAAATCTTGTGGCAAACGAAAACATCGACTCCATATTAGTTACGTTTCCTGTATCCCAGCCACTTATATTTCTGTTAAAGCTTCCAGCCACCCCAAACATCGCCGCCATATTCTCTACGTTTCCTGTATCCCAGCCACCTATATCCCCGTTAAATATTGTGGCCTCCAAAAACATCGTCCTCATATTAGTTACCTTACTTGTATCCCAGCCACCCATATCCCTGTTAAAGTTTGTGGCAAACGAAAACATCGACTCCATATTAGTTACGTTTCCTGTATCCCAACCACTGATATTACCGTTAAAATTTTTGGCATACTTAAACATCGACTCCATAGTCTTTACGTTACTTGTATCCCAGCCACCCATATCCCTGTTAAAGTTTGTGGCAAACGAAAACA
>NZ_CAXAHB010000033.1:0-21196 GCF_963968385.1 uncultured Oceanicoccus sp. | reverse complement strand
TGGTGCCGAAGGCGGGACTTGAACCCGCACGAGCATAGCTCACCACCCCCTCAAGATGGCGTGTCTACCAATTCCACCACTTCGGCTTGTTTTCGTTTATCTAGACGCTAGATTTCAGGGATATCTGAATCGGAGGCCGCTGCTGGTGCGTCTATCACGGGGATATCATCGCTAAGCCCCTGGGATATAGCCGCTTCGTCGATAGCGGGGATTTCAGACGCAGATTGGCTTTCAACCACCGCTGGCACGTCAATCGCATCAACGGCCACCGACTGGTTTTTAGCGATTACCGCAAGACCGAAGCTGGTAGCAAAAAATAATGCCACTAACCATGAGGTCGAGGTGGTTAATACGTTGCCGCCTCCACTACTGCCAAACAGGGTTTGCGATGCGCCGGCACCGAAGGAAGCACCCATATCAGCACCTTTACCCTGCTGAATTAGGATCAAGCCAATAATGGCTAGAGCCGCTAATACGTGTAAGATTAATATCATCTGTTCCATGGTCTATTCTCTGATCTCTTGGTATCTTCTAATCGTCTTAAAAAAATAATCTAGTTAATGGCTGCGAGGCAGATCGCAGTAAAATCTTCAGCCTTTAATGAAGCGCCGCCTACTAGGGCGCCATCAATATCCTGTTGACCAAATAACTCTGCGGCATTATTCGCTTTAACACTGCCGCCGTACAATAATTGTATGCCTTCAGCTACTGCCGGATCATCTGCTGCTAGTACCTGGCGAATATGGGCATGCACTTGCTGAGCTTGCTCCGGCGAAGCGGTTTTGCCAGTACCAATGGCCCAAATAGGTTCATAGGCAATCACCGCTCTAGCCATAGCATCAATACCTGCCACATCTACCACCGCTTTAATCTGCTGTTCTATTAAGGTCAATGTTTCACCGGCTTCACGCTGGATCAGACTTTCACCGACGCACAGAATGGGTGTTAATCCCTGCGACTGAACCGCAATAAATTTTGCGGCAATACCAGCATCGGATTCAGCATATAGGCTTCTGCGTTCAGAGTGTCCAACAATAACATACTGACAACCGAGTTCAGCCAACATGGTCGCCGATACCTCACCGGTATATGCACCCTCTTGCTGGTCGCTAGCATTTTGAGCACCACAAGCAACGATAGAGCCTGCCAATTGCTTGCTGACCTGCGAAATAAACACGGCAGGAGGGCAAACAGCAATATCGACCTGTTCACTGCACACTGTGGTTAGCTGCTGCTGCAATCCGCAAAGCAATTGATCAATGCTGGCGCTTGAGCCATGCATTTTCCAATTACCTACTACTAAGTTGCGACGCATTGTTTTGCCTGATATGTGTTAAGGGCAGCCCGCCAGTGCCAACAGAGCACTGTCCAGAAAAGGCGGCAATCTTAACTAAACTACTGGGAACATACAAGGTGAACACTACCGAGAACCAGCACTTCAGCGGTGATCATTAAGCCACTGCCTGCTCAACAACAGCCGCAATTTCTGTGGCCAATGAACTGACTAAGTCAGCATTCTCACCTTCCACCATCACACGGACAACGGGCTCGGTTCCCGATGGGCGAAGTAGTATGCGGCCACGGCCATTGAGTTTTTGCTCAGCGTTACTAATGGCTTGATCAATCTCTGGATTGTTATCCAAACGAGATTTATCCTTCAAGGTGACGTTAATCATCACTTGCGGAAATTTACTCATACCAGTTTTTAGATCATGCAGTGGTGCACCGCTATCCACTAAGGCCAAAAGCACCTTTAACGCCGCGACCACACCATCGCCGGTGGTAGTCACATCAGAACAGATAATATGACCGGAGTTTTCACCGCCCAGCTGCCAGTTGCGTGACTTCATTAGTTCAATCACATAGCGGTCACCGACATTGGCGCGAGCAAAAGGGATCTCTAAATCTTTAAGGGCTAATTCAAAACCCAGATTGGACATCAGGGTGCCTACTACACCAGAGCAACTGCCCGCGGTACGCAGTTGATCTTGTGCGATAACAAATAGCAGTTCATCGCCATCAACCACTTCACCGTTGCGATCCACAAAGGCTAAGCGGTCACCATCACCATCAAAGGCAATGCCTAAGTCTGCTTTTTCCTCCAGCACTCTGGCTTGCAGGGCTTCAGGGCTGGTAGAACCGACATTTTCATTGATATTTAAACCATTCGGTTCCGCCCCCATGACAATCACTTCAGCGCCCAATTCATCAAACACCGCGGGGGCAACGTAGTATGTAGCACCGTGAGCGCAATCCACCACAATTTTTAAACCGCGCAAACTCAAACCAGCGGGGACTGTACTTTTGCAAAATTCAATATAACGACCGGCGGCATCATTCATACGAACAACTTTACCCAAACTAGCAGACTCCACGGTCGTCATTGCTTGGTCGATCTGGCGCTCAATCTCTAATTCAACATCATCAGGAAGTTTGGCCCCCTCGCCAGAGAAAAACTTGATGCCGTTATCATGATAAGGGTTGTGAGAGGCACTGATAACAATACCGGCCTGAGCATGGAATGTGCGGGTGAGATAAGCAATGGCCGGTGTCGGCATAGGACCTAGCATGGTGACATCAACACCTGCCGCGACCAGACCCGCCTCTAGCGCTGACTCAAACATATAGCCTGATATGCGGGTATCTTTACCAATAATAATATTACTGCGACCAGATTGGGAAAACACTTTACCGGCAGCCCAACCCAGTTTTAGAACAAATTCAGGGGTAATAGCGCCCTCGCCTACACGACCACGAATACCGTCTGTGCCAAAATATTTACGAGACATTGCTATGACATCCTTCACATTTAGTAATACATTATTTAGTGGGCAATGACCGCTGAATATAAACTCACTGCGTCAACCGTTTCAGCGACATCATGGACACGAATAATAGACGCTCCTCGTTCAGCCGCAAGTACTGCTAGGGCTAAACTACCCGCCAATCGCTGATCTACGTCACGACCTAGCACTTTGCCAATTAACGATTTACGCGACAAGCCAACAAGTACCGGATAGTCCAGCTCAACCAATACCGACAAATGATTTAATAGGCCGAGATTATGCTCAACCGATTTACCAAAACCAAAACCCGGATCTATCAGTAATCGAGAGCGATCAATACCTGCGGCAATACAAGCATCAGCTCTAGATTGCAGATAACCGCTGACCTCGTTGACTACGGAGTGGTAATTCGGCGACTGCTGCATAGTTTTTGGCTGCCCTTGCATATGCATCAGGCAGACCGGCAGACCGGTTTTAGCCGCAGCCGCTATTGCCCCGGGGCGCTCAAGCGCACGTACATCGTTAAGCATGCCGGCGCCGGCAGCTGCGGCCGCCAGCATCACATCGGGACTACTGGTATCCACCGAGACAATGGTTTCAAATCGCTGAGTAATCGCCTCGACCACAGGAACAACACGATCTAGTTCTTCCGTTAGGCTTACTGGCTCGGCACCAGGGCGGGTTGATTCACCACCCACATCAATAATGGCAGCACCTTCATCGAGCATTTGTTCAACTCGGGCTAGGGCTTTATCAACACTGGGCTTACCGTGCTGATGCAAGGCGCCACCATCGGAAAAAGAATCAGGCGTCACATTAAGCACCCCCATGACTTGGGGAGTATCTAAACGCAAAAACCGAGCCCCGCATGGCAGGACTCGGTTTTTGGATAACATGGCGTTAGTGTTTTCAGCCAAGCTTAATGCTCGCTGGCTGGACCGCCGATAGGATCATCTTTTTTGGGCGCATCATCAGCCGCCTCAGTTTTTTGTCCGCCACTGGGCTTATTGTCATCATGCCAATCGGCGGGCTCACTCGGCTTACGGCCAGCCATAATATCGTCGATTTGCGATGAGTCGATGGTCTCATAGGTCATCAGGGCTTCGGCCATCATATCGAGCTTATCGCGATTTTCCTTGAGGATGTTCTCAGCAAGGGCATAGCACTCATCAGAAATCCGACGCACTTCTTCATCAATTTGTTGCGCTGTTTCAGCCGAAATACTCTTCGATTGACTGGCTGCAGAACGCCCTAAAAAGACCTCCTCTTGCGCCTCGTCATACATCAGCGGCCCCATTTTTTCAGAGAGTCCCCACTTGGTTACCATATTGCGAGCAATCTCGGAGGCGCGCTGTATATCATTGGAAGCACCGGTGGTCACACCGTCTGCACCCAACGTCATCTCCTCGGCAATACGGCCACCATACAGTGAGCAAATCTGACTGAGAATATGCCGACGACTATGGCTGTAACGATCTTCCTCCGGCAAAAACATGGTCACACCCAAAGCGCGGCCACGAGGAATAATACTCACCTTATAGACCGGATCGTGTTCAGACACGAGACGTCCAACAATAGCATGGCCAGCTTCATGGTAGGCGGTGTTCAATTTTTCTTTCTCGGACATCACCATGGACTTGCGTTCGGCGCCCATCATGATTTTGTCCTTGGCCAATTCAAACTGCTCTCTACCCACTGTACGGATATTGGCACGGGCGGCAAACAAGGCCGCTTCGTTGACCAAATTAGCCAGATCAGCACCAGAAAAACCGGGGGTACCACGAGCAATCACCGAAGCATCAACATTGTCGCCCAGCGGCACTTTGCGCATATGGACTTTTAGAATTTGCTCACGACCACGAATATCGGGAAGACCGACGACTACCTGACGGTCAAACCGACCCGGGCGTAATAACGCGGGGTCTAATACATCCGGACGGTTGGTGGCAGCAATAACAATAACGCCGTCATTAACTTCAAAACCATCCATTTCAACTAACAGTTGGTTTAGGGTTTGCTCACGCTCATCATGACCGCCGCCAACACCGGCGCCACGATGACGTCCTACCGCATCAATCTCATCAATAAAGATAATACAGGGCGCTTGTTTTTTTGCCTGCTCAAACATATCGCGCACCCGCGATGCACCGACACCAACAAACATTTCTACAAAATCAGAACCCGAGATGGAAAAGAAAGGCACTTTGGCTTCACCAGCAATCGCCTTGGCCAATAGTGTTTTACCCGTACCGGGCTGGCCAACCATTAACACACCACGGGGAATGCGACCGCCCAAGCGCTGGAATTTACCGGGGTCGCGCAAAAATTCTACCAACTCCTGTACGTCTTCTTTCGCTTCATCAACACCGGCCACATCGGCAAAGGTGGTTTTAATCTGGTCTTCACCCAGCAATCTGGCTTTGCTCTTACCAAAAGCCATAGGACCGCCGCGGCCACCGCCGCCACCTTGCATCTGGCGCATAAAGAACATAAATACGGCGATAATAATCAGGATGGGGAAACAGGCAACTAGCAACTGAGTCCAGAGACTTTGTTGTTCAGGCTTGCGGCCTTCAATTTGCACATTATGAGCGATCAGGTCATCGACCAGCTTGGGGTCTTCTAGCATCGGGCGAATGGTTTCGAACTGGCTGCTATCGTAACGCGTACCGGTGATGGTCAAGCCATCAATCATCACCTTGCTGACACGGTCAGTCTTAACTTCTTCAATAAATTGCGAGTAGTTAAGCTGCTCGGATTGCGGCTGCGCATTGAAATTATTAAAAACGGTTAATAGCACCGCTGCTATCACCAACCACAATAAAAGATTTTTCGACATATCGTTCAAAAGAGAACCCTCTACAAATACTCCATTATTATGTTCACCGAGCTAAGCTGTGCCGGAAAACACCTTATTAATCAAGCCACTTTACTACATTTCAAGCGTTGCCACCATCCTGCCACCATGAGTAAAAAAACCCAAAATACCGCATTGACTCGCCAAAAATCGCCACCTAGGACGTAAAGCCCTTGCCCACCTGATAAACCTCTCTGGATCTGGCGCGCGATGCTGCAGGTTTGCGCGATTGCACTTTATTAAAGCTGGTTTGCATATCACGCAATAAAGGATCAAACCCCTCGCCCTGAAACACCTTGGCGACAAAAGCGCCTCCGGGCTTTAATACCCGACGGGCCATATCTAGCGCCAATTCGACCAAATACATAGAGCGGGGCTGATCAACAGCGGCCATACCTGACATATTGGGGGCCATATCGGAAATTACAAGATCAACCGCCGAATCACCGATAATTTCCATAATAGAATCAAATACTTGCTCCTCGGTGAAATCGCCCTGAATAAAATCGACCCCTGCCAAACCGTCCATAGGTAAGATATCAGAGGCGATTACTCGACCGTTATCACCAACCAGCTCGGCCGCTACCTGCGACCAACCACCAGGCGCACTACCTAGGTCAACCACCGTCATCCCAGGCAGAATCAAGCGATCCTTTTCATTAAGCTCCAATAATTTATAACAAGCACGCGAGCGATAGCCCTCCCGCTGAGAACGTTTTACATACTCATCATCAAAATGTTCTTTTAACCAGCCCTTGCTGGTATTACCTTTCTTTGCCATTGGCTATCCTATATTGGTTAGCTGTAAAAGGCCGTAAGGATAACCCGTCATACTTTGCTATCACAGGGGTGCGGCTATACAATACGCGCCCTGCTTACATGATACGGTGATACTTGGCATTATGGCTCTCTCCAACGCTCGAAAAAAACAACTGCGCAGCATTGCTCATAACCTCAACCCCATCATTATGATCGCGGAGAAAGGTATCACCGAAACTATTGAAAAAGAGCTGGAACGAGCCTTGGAAGACCACGAACTGATTAAGATCAAAATTAATATTAATGATCCCGCTATACGTAAAACCATGGCCAATGAATTATGCGTTAAGCATAAAGCGGATTTAGTGCAGTCGATTGGCAAGGTTGCGGTTATTTGTCGTCACGCCAAAAAGCCGAAGCCTAAATTATCCAACCTGCTACGCCCCGCCTAGTTTTTAAACTGATTATTTTGTCTGCTGGGCTGCAATTTTTTCTGCCCGTGCTAAATGACGTCTGGCTTCATCAATATGCATAGCTTCAACTAATTTACCGTCGACAACGACAACCCCTTTGCCCTCCGCTTCTGCTAACTTCCATGCGGCAATCATGTTTTCTGCACGTTCAATATCGTTAGCACTCGGGCCAAAGACCTGATTGGCAGCGGCCAATTGTTTTGGATGAATGAGTGTCTTGCCATCAAAACCTAAATGCTTGCCCTGCACGCAGGTATCGGTGAAGCCTTGATCATTGTGTAAATCCAGATAAACGCCATCCAGAATTTCTTTATTGTAAGCACGAGCCGCCAAAACGCACTGACTCAGTGAATACAGCAAACCGATACGGTCTGTCACTCGAAGTTCTTTGGATAAATCGGTTGTGCCCATCGCAATCACCGTAATACGCGCACTGGCACTGGCGATCTGCTGAATATTAGTGACACCTAATGGCGTTTCGATCATCACCCAGACTTGCATTGATGCGGGGGCACCGGCATCGTTTAACAGGTTTATCGCTGCCTCGACTTGCGCTTGGTTTTCAACTTTTGGCAAACACAGGCCATCAGCACCGGATAAAGCAATCGCCCTAATATCATCTTCACCCCACTCACTATCCAGACTATTGGCTCGAATAATGATTTCGCGATACCCATAGCCACCGGCGCTAACTGCAGCCATCACCTGATCTCTGGCGGCAACTTTTTTCTCTGGGCCCACCGAATCTTCAAGATCCAACACCAAACTATCAGCCGGTAAGGTACGCGCTTTTTCCAAAGCACGCTGATTAGAACCGGGCATATAAAGAACCGAACGACGGGGTCTTGTCGTCATAAAAAACCTCAATAGGTAAATAGGCAGTAGTAGGTAAGCTAAAAGCTAGGACTTATGGCAGACCATCAAGAACAACACACCAATCTTAGACTATGGTGACCACCGCAATAATAATCACCCAACCAATCACACTGCGGGACAATAGTGATTGCAAAGACAGTAATTCTTGCTGACCATATTCGATAAAACCCTCTTTATCGGCAGGATAAGCTTGAGCATTGTTATGCCCACCGATGGCCGCGATGGCAGTTTGATCGAGCAATTCCGGACTTGGTTGATTATCCCATATCGACGAGCTATAGCGACCAAAGCTATTCACAAAATTACCGGTTAACGAAAACGATAGCGCCAGTAACCGCACTGGAATCCAATCAAAATAATGTAAGTATTTTAGCGCCAGCAACTTATCATCTGCTTTAAAAGTGTCACTGCGCCCAGCCATATAGCATAGGCGATAAGTCATCGCACCAAATGGCCCCAACACTAAAAACCAAAACACCACAGCAAACCAGCGCTCAAAACCTTCATATAAAAAAGCCCTGCGAACATATTCATGCAAGGCGATATGATCAACTGTGGCTTCGCTTTGCTCAAAGTCACCGATAGCGGTTGCCTTTTTATAGGCCGCCTCAAAATCACCAAGATTCCAGACATTGAGGTAGTACTGCAAGTTTTGATTAAAATCACCGCGTCCTAAACTGTATAACAACACCGTGACATAAAGCATTAATGACAATAAACCGAATAGCACCGACTCTACCAAGAGCTGGACAAAAAATATCCCGACGGCCGGTATCCCTATGGCAGCCAATAAACGCAATTCCGCTCGACCCAAGCGCTGGGCAACTTTTTCATTAAATTGGTAAAACCAATTATCGTATTGTAGCGGCCCACCGGAGCCCCAAACTTGTAATAAGCCTAGTACGATTAATAGGGTTAAAAATTCCATCAACTATCTTACGCTCCCGCGTTGTTATCTATTCGAATAGTTAAGCTAATAAGCCTTTGAAAAACGACCAGTCAAAGGCGCTGCCCGGATCGGTTTTTCGCCCAGGAGCAATATCACAATGCCCCACAATACGATCAATTGTAATGGCTGGATAGTCCGTCATGATTTGCCGAGTTAACTGTTGCAGGGCCTGATATTGTAACGCAGTATAGGGGCAATTATCCGTGCCCTCCAGCTCAATGCCAATACTAAAATCATTACAGTTAGACCGCCCCTGAAAACTGGAGTCCCCTGCATGCCAGGCGCGCTGGTTAAAAGGTACAAATTGGGTAATTTCACCTGCTCGATTAATCAGGCAGTGGCTGGAGACTGTTAAATCACGCAAATCATTAAAATCAGCGTGAGCATCACAATCCAGACAATTGGTGAACAGCTGCTCAATAAAATCGCCGCCAAACTCACCAGCTGGCAGGCTGATATTATGAATAACCAATAAGCTAATCTCGACCCCTGCTGGACGAGCATTAAAATTGTCTGTTGGCAGATGACGACTATCTGCCAGCCAGTGGTCGCTATCGAGATTCACTATAACTGCCTTGGTTTTGAACGAAGTTATTGAAGGATAGCACAGGACCATGACATTAAAGATGACCGGCAATCGATGCTAGCACCCGATCGAATAATACGCCTTCTAGCTGAAACATGGGTACAATAGTGAAAAATTTCGAGGTTAATTACGCAACCTGTATGAATACCACACCTGAACACAATAAAACCGGCAACACTCGAAAAATGGGCATTAGCATGTTTATGCTGGCTTGGGCGGTACTGTTTATTATGGGTGTTGTCTTATTTGATGATTTATTGGCTGATCAGTATAACCCCAATCATAGCCCCGCCAGCCACACGACTCAGGAGGGCATCAAAGAGGTTACCCTGCAATCCAATCGGCAGCACCACTATCTCGCCAATGGCTTGATCAATGACCATAAAACGGTGTTTTTATTAGATACAGGAGCAACCGATGTCGTGATTCCCCAGTCCCTGGCCAAGACCATTGGCTTAAAAGCTAACGGCCAACAGCAGGCTTATACTGCCAATGGCCTAGTGACTGTCTACAGAACCACGCTCAACAGCTTACAGCTTGGCAATATCCGGTTGCAGAATATTAGCGCCAGTATCAATCCGGCTATGGATAAAGAAACGGTATTACTCGGTATGAGCGCCCTAAAACAGATAGAATTTACCCAACGGGGTGAGACACTTATTCTCAGGCAATACGATGACTGATAGAATCACCGCCCCCAAGTTATCTAGAATACTGAATTGATGAAATTACCTGAATACGCTGCCAAAGATCTTGAGCTAACCGTAACCAGAGCATTGGAAGAAGATATTGGCGATGGTGACATCACCGCCCAGTTAATTCCTGCTGAGCAAACCGCAACCGCGGGAGTGATTACCCGTGAACCTGCCACGTTATGTGGTCAGGCCTGGGTTAATGAAGTATTCCGCCAAATCGACCCCAGCGTAACGATCAACTGGCAGGTGGCCGATGGTGATTTGGTGGAGCCCGACCAAACCCTGTTTGAATTATCCGGCCCAGCCCGCAGCCTATTAACCGGCGAGCGCGCGGCTCTTAACTTTTTGCAACTATTGTCTGGCACTGCCACTGCTTGTAGAACTTATGCCGATATGGTCGCGACAACCTCAGTAAAACTGTTAGATACCCGCAAAACCATCCCCGGCCTGCGCAACGCGCAAAAATATGCCGTAACTCAGGGTGGTTGCTACAACCACCGTATTGGCTTATATGACGCGTTTTTGATTAAAGAAAATCATATTGCTGCCTGCGGCGGGATTGATAAAGCGATCATCACAGCCAAACAACAAGCACCCGGCAAGACGGTTGAAGTTGAAGTGGAAAACCTTGATGAGTTAGAGCAGGCACTAAATGCTGGGGCGGATATTGTGATGCTGGATAATTTTTCGCAAGCGCAGATGAAACAGGCTGTTGCACTTAATCAGGGCAAAGCCAAACTGGAAGCCAGTGGCGGGATTAATACACAAACACTGGTCATGTATGCGAATACAGGTGTTGATTATATTTCTATTGGAGCTTTGACTAAGGATTGTCGGGCGATAGATCTATCGATGAGAATGATTTAAATCTAACCATTACATATAACACAAATGAAATTAACCCCCCTCATTGCTGCTAAAATCTGACACAGGCCGACAGAAAGTGTCAGAGAAAAAAGCAAACCATACTGAGTAAATGCGATAATTACGCCCACCTAAAAGATTTAGCTTTTTAAATCAGAACGTTAAAAAAATTCTACAACCAACCTACCTTTTGGCATATCTCTTGCGGCTGCCCATTCAAGATCGCACGCCATGCCGTTTGATCAACCCAAGCTGTAGCACAAAGCTAACCAACAAACTGTTATTAAATACCATGAGATGTAAGTTAACTAATATGAACTAAAACCAATATAAACTAAAAGGTGGGGCATGATGAAAAACATCCATTGGCAGGGTTTTACTCTTGTTGAATTAATGATTGTCATCGCAATCATCGGCATTTTAGCCTCTATTGCTATTCCTCAATATCAGATTTACACACAACGCACCAAAGCAACCATTTCAATCTCAGATATTCGCACTGTTCAATTAGCCATTCAGGAATATTATGCAACGACAGGTAAGTTACCTGCACAGCTAACTGATTTGAACCGGCATGGTATCGATGCACAATCTCTATTGGATATTGCTGCCGCCAATAACATTATTAACACTGTAACCTTCGAAACCACTAAGCCTTCCATAGTTATTTTATACAACACTGTGGCTAACAGCGCTCCTGCAGACCTTGCAGAAAAAACGTTAATTTTACGACCAACTGCAGCAAATGGGATTGTAAAATTTACTATAGACCCAGAGAGCACTTTAGATAAAAAATTTCAGCCCAATCTCTAACCACCTAACAACTCACAGCGCGGTCATCAGTAATGAAATTCCGATATGTAATGACGATAAGGAATCAGCTGAAGGATTAATACGCTTTAGTACTTAACAGGATAACGAAGTAAGCAGTGATGACAACGGCAAAAATCAGCGTCTATCGCTGGCATGGTATCGATAAACAGGGGCGGGCTACAACAGGCGAAAGTAGCAGCACCAGTCAGGCTGCTGTAAAAGCACAGCTTCGCAAGCAGGGTATTAGACCTAAAACTATTAAGAAAAAGGCCAAACCATTTTTTTTCAGCAAAAAATCGGTCAAGCCGGCGGATATTTGTGTTTTCACTCGTCAATTGGCATCCATGATAAAAGCAGGCGTACCGCTGGTACAAAGTTTTACGCTTGTGGCCGAGTGTTTAGATAACCCTAGCATGGCCGAATTGGTGATCACTATTAAAAATGACATTGCTGCCGGCTCAGGCTTTGCCGCTTCAATAAGCAAACACCCTAATCACTTTGATAAACTTTATTGTAATTTAATTGCCGCTGGGGAGCAGTCCGGGACTCTTGAAGTCATGCTGCACAGAGTGGCAGTTTACAAAGAAAAATCAGCAGCTCTAAAAGCCAAAATCAAAAAAGCTATCGCTTACCCTATTGCTGTTTTGGTTGTTGCGACAATCGTAACCGGTATTTTATTAGTTAACGTTATTCCTCAGTTTGCACAATCTTTTGCTAATTTTGGCGCTGAACTGCCTGCATTTACCCGGCTGATTGTCGCTTTTTCCGAATGGGTTCAGCAATGGTGGTTAATAGCCATCGTAGCTATGGCTGCTGCTATCATTCTTTTTAAGAAAGCGGTAAGGTATTCCCCCAGGATGGCATATGCAGTCGACAAGGCTGTACTAAAGACACCTGTGCTAGGCGGCATCCTATTTCAATCGATAGTGGCACGTTTTGCCAGAACTCTGGCAACCACCTTTTCTGCAGGCGTGCCGCTAATAGATGCACTGGATGCGGTAGCAGGAACAGCGGGAAATATTATTTATACCAACGCCATAACAACAATTCGCGAAGACATCATGACTGGCCAACAGCTGCATACATCTATCCGGGCCACTGATCTCTTTCCCAATATGCTTTTACAAATGGTTTCTATTGGCGAGCAATCGGGTACACTCGGCGACATGTTGGAAAAAGTAGCTGTACATTATGAAGAGGCTGTCGACAATGCCGTCGATCACTTAACCGCCTTACTGGAGCCTATGATTATGTCCTTTTTAGGCGTGGTGATTGGCGGCCTTATGATCGCCATGTATTTACCGATTTTTATGATGGGCGCGGCTATTTAGGACAAGCTATCGATGACTTTATTAGCATTACTACAAACGTCGCCTGCACTTACTATTGGGCTAACTGTTGTCATCGGTTTGTTGATCGGCAGTTTTCTCAATGTCGTTATCTATCGCCTCCCGATCATGATGGAAAAGGAGTGGAAGAGCGAATGCCGGTTGATATTGGAACTTGATAACGCTGAAACAACCGATAAACCCGAACAAGAACTCACTCTATCATACCCAAACTCGCACTGCCCAAGCTGTCATGCCCCCATCAAACCTTGGCAAAATATTCCGCTGATTAGTTACCTATTGCTCAAAGGTCGTTGCGCGAATTGTCAAACGTCTATATCAATCCGCTACCCAATTATTGAAGCAGTGACCGCTATTTTGTTTGGTATTCTAGCCTGGCAACTCGGCGCCACGATCCAGCTATTGATGGCCCTGTTTTTCACTGGCTGCCTAATCAGTTTGACCATGATTGATGCCGACACCCAACTACTTCCAGACCAAATCACTCTACCCCTGCTCTGGACTGGCCTGCTTATTAATAGCTTTAACTGCTTTGTGCCATTACACGATGCCGTCTGGGGCGCCATTGGCGGTTATTTGTGCCTATGGTCCGTTTACTGGTTATTTAAACTTTTCACTGGTAAAGACGGCATGGGCTACGGTGACTTTAAGTTGCTAGCAGCATTGGGGGCATGGATGGGCTGGCAATATCTGCTGGTCATTATTCTACTCTCATCTTTAGCTGGGGCTATCGTTGGCAGTATGATGTTGATGCTATATAACAAGGGACGTAATACTGCGATCCCTTTTGGCCCTTATCTGGCCGCGGCTGGATGGATCGCTTTGCTCTGGGGCGATCAGATCATTACTGCCTACCTAAGCTTTACTAGCATTAAATAAACACTAAACCTTCAACCCGATTCACGCTACTATAAGCCTTTTTCGTCTGGAAGGTTTATGTTTATAGTCGGTCTTACAGGAGGCATCGGTAGTGGTAAAACCGCTGTATCGGACCATTTACACACATTAGGTATCGATATCGTCGATGCGGATATTGCTTCACGTACCGTGGTTGAACCAGGACAGCCGGCACTGGCAAAAATCGTCGAGCACTTTGGTGCGGATATTTTACTTGCTGACCATTCTTTGGACCGTGCCGCACTCAGACAAAAAATTTTCACCAATCCTGACGATAAGCAGTGGCTGGAATCACTGCTCCACCCGCTGATCGCCGAAGAAATTTCATATCGGCTAGCTAAAGCGCAAAGTCCCTATGCCGTTTTTGTTTCACCACTATTAATCGAAGCCAAGCAAGATGCTATCTGCGATAAAATACTGCTGATCGATGCACCTGAAGAGTTGCAAATTGCACGAACTATAAAGCGTGATAACAATAACGAAGAAGAGGTTAAACGTATTATTGCCAGCCAGACGTCACGCCAAACACGGTTAGAAAAAGCTGATGATATTATTGAAAACACTCAAGGACTGGATGCTTTACGGCAACAGGTTGATACCCTGCATCAACATTACCTTGAATTAGCCGAGGCAAAAAAATATGACTGATCATTTTGCTAAATCTATTTCCTGCCCGCGTTGCAAAACACCAACGCCATGGGATAAGAATAATGAAAATCGCCCTTTTTGCTCGGAGAGCTGTCGCAATAAAGATTTTATTAGCTGGGCGAATGAAGAAAAAGTGATACAGGGTAATGCTCTTTATGATGATGTGCTATCAGACGATATTTTAGATGATAAATAAGCGCTGAGCCGGATATCATGCACTTAGGGCTCAAAAGACGCTAGTAATTCCGCGACGGTTTGACCGTTATTATTTTGCAGTACCGACAACAAATTTGCCTGTGAACCAAAACGCTGGCAGTCATAACCATGACTGAGAGTTGGTTCTTTATCCGTATCACTCACCTTGCTGACCGCTGATTTCAATGGATCACCAGCAACTACGGAGACACCCTTGGCTCTACTAATAATTTTAATGGCAGCTTGCACCGGCTTAATATCAGCGGATTGAATAGGAGGGGATATTTCCTGACTCTGCGGTTGCTCTGGCTCAGACTTTTTGTCCTCATAAGTCGGCAGATCTTTAAGCGACAACTCATCCAGCGGTGGCGTTGTACTCAGGCCAGACCAAGGCTTAACCAGCTCGGCAATATCCCTGACCGACTGATCATCACGATCTGGTGATAAGACCAACTGCTCAACAATCTTTAATAGATCTACCGGCGATTTTTCATATCTTTTAATAAACGCTTCCAGACTCTCCTGCAACAAAGCCGCTACCAGTGTTTGATCGGCATGACCTTGCTCAATTAATAGCAATATCCGTGATCGCAGCTCGGATAAATAATCGCTGTCCCTAGCTGCACTATTTCTTGCTTCCGCCGCCATAGGATCGATTAATTCTGCCGGCACTTTTATCTTATCGCCACCATTACGCTGTTCGCGATACTGGCGATGCCAAAAAGCACTAAACGAACCGGTAGCCGATTGTGTTTTGGTTACCGCCGTTAAACTCTCCGACAACTTCATAAAACTGCGGCTGGCAGGATCATTATCTGGAAACATCGCCACCGGATTTTGCAGTACCACAGCCGCACGCATACTCTCATCACGCAAGACAAAACCCAAATAATGGCATTGCACGCCAATATATTTCTCAACCGCGGCGCCAAACCGATGGAAAACTTCCTTGGCCTGACTGGGATTGCTGCACATATTCACCACCACCTGATACCCGATCGATGGGCGGCGGCGCTTTAATAGTTTAACTAGGGAAAAGGCATCCGTTAACGAGGTTGGTTCTGGGGTGATAACAATCAAGGTATGGTGAGCGGCGCTGATAAAGTCCAGCGTGGTATCGGCAATACCGGCAGCGGTATCAATTAACAAGTAATCAAACTGATTTTCAATACGGGCTAATTCACGGGTTAAACGCAGTTGTTGACGAGTATGCAAGTTGGCACATTCACTAATACCATTGGCGCCGGGGATAATTTTAAGCCCATGGGGGCCATCCAACATAATCTCATCAATATCTCTAACACCAGATAAAACCTGCTCAATGCTAAACTCAGGGGCAATACCCAATAGGATATTAGCATTGGCCAAGCCGGTATCAGCATCTAGTAGGCAGACTTTAGCCCCAGACTTAGCCAGAGAAATAGCCAGATTGACAGTAATACTGGACTTGCCCACCCCGCCCTTGCCACTGCTGATCGCAATAACTCGAGGTAGATCCGATTTACTCTCTTTACTGGACTGTGCGTTTTGCACTAGCGCCAAACTCCCAATTAGTCAGCCAATAATCAACACGCCTGGCACACTTGCATAATCGCCACGGTAGCTTGATCAGCCTTGTTATCATGTTTTTGTTCGCAGTCGGCATAATAGCAAACAATTATCTAAGCTTCGGTGATTTTTCTAGCTTCATTTCAGTGAATTAATAACATAATAAGTGCTGTATAATTTTTGAGCAAATAGTAGCTAGTCTGCCGCCCCTTGACTATAATGCTTAATCACTTAATACAAGTTTGCTCGAAGGTTGAAACAGCCTGCGCACAGCAGTCCGCTAGAAAATAAAAATCTTAATTAAAGGCATTGGAGTGGTAACACAAACAACCATAGACAAACTACCGAGCTTGCCTCAAGTATTAGTACAGATACTGGATGCGGTACAAAACGATAATGCTGATTACCAACAAATTGCCGATATTATCCGCCGTGATACCAGTGTCGCCACTCGTTTGGTCTCTGTCGCCAATTCTAGTCACTATGGCCACGTCAAGAATTGCGAGAGTATTGAGCGCGCATTATTCTCTCTAGGTACTGATGTCGTTAAAACGATCGTTATCACTGCTTCGATTAAGCAGTTTTTTAGTCACTTTAATCAGCAGCATCAGCAATTTCTACAATGCTTTTGGCGCCGCTCGCTGATTACCGCCAATTTCGCTCAGGTGTTGGCAACCCTCACTAGCTACTCGACGCCGGATGAAGCTTATCTCTGTGGGCTTTTAGCCGATATGGGGCAATTGATCATACTGACCAATAACGAGCAGCCCTATCTCGATATGCTTGATGATGTAAAAACAGACGCCCAATTACTTGCCGCCGAAACAACACATTTTAGTTCTACTCACTGTGATATTGGTGCTGACCTAATCAATAACTGGAATATGTCGGGATTTATGGAGGATGCCGTTCGCTACCATCACGAAAGCGACCAACAGATTCTGGATGCCCACCATCTAGTCAAAATTATTAATCTGGCCAGCCAACTCAGTGCCACTGGCGATATTGATGATCAGGCGCTGGCCTCGGCAAACAATCTTTTTGGTTTGAATGAATCGCTGGTGCGCGAATTATTTAACCGTATCAACAGTGATGTCGATGCTATCGCTGGCAGTCTCGGTATTGATATTAGCGATACTGAATCCACCGAGCTGGGCCACCAGCAAGCCCATCAACAATTGGGAGAACGTTTAGGCAATCTCAGCGAACTCGCCCAATTAAACGCAACCCTGTGGCAAGCGCGCAGTCAGGATGGTTTACAGGAAGCTGCCCAACGTTCTCTATTCCTAACACTGGGAATCTCTAACAGTATTTTATTTCTGCCTGATAATGAAAAACCAAAGCTTTGTTCACAGATCAGCCAGCAGAATTCATCAGAACCCCATCAGCCACCCAATTTTGAAATTACCCTTGAAACTGGCCGCAGTCTAATCAGCGATGCATTTCTCAATGGCAAGCAACAATCATCACAGCAAAGTAGCTCGCTCACAGTAATCGACCGCCAAATGCTGCGCCACTGTCGAGCGGATATTTTGGTGTGCTGGCCGCTAACTCATAATACTGCAGAGAGTAAAAACGGCGTCGGTGTTTTGGTATTTGCCTGTTCAGAAGAAAAACTTCACCAGCTCGAACAGCGCAGCAGCCTAAGCCATCAAATCTGTCAGGAAATTGCCAGAGCCATTGTCGAAAACTCAGAACGTTTTCAATTGATCGATCAACAGGGCCCCACCAGTAATCAATATCAGCAGCATATCCGCGAAGCGGTGCATGAAGCCAGCAATCCTCTGAGCATTATTCGCAACTATCTGGAAATGCTGAGAATAAAACTAGGCAATGAACATGATGCCAATGAAGGACTGGAGTTAATCAAAGAAGAAATTGATCGCGTGGGCAATATTTTATTGCGATTACAAGACCCCAAACAAATCGCCAAGAGCGAGACCACTGTCAAAATTAATCAGGTAATAACAGCCACCAGTCATATTTTTGAAGACTCCATCTGTGTCACCAAAAATATTACGCTGGAAAAGCATCTGGATAACTCGCTGGATGATATCTCTGGCAACCCAGAGCATCTCAAACAAATATTGACCAATTTATTAAAAAACGCAGTAGAAGCGTTAGAACCTGGCGGTAAAATTACTATTAGCAGCGAAGCCTCGGTGAGTTTTAGTGGTCGCGATTATGCCGCCATCAATATCGAAGATAACGGCCCCGGCATAGCACCCGAACTTAAGAAAAAATTATTTAGCCCCGTAGAATCAACAAAAGGTCGGGGGCATTCAGGCTTAGGACTAAGTATTGTTAAAAAACTTATCGACGATATGAATGGCTCTATTGTTTGCCGCAGCAAACCCGATAGCGGCACAGAATTTCAAATATTACTTCCCAAATAAGTCGGATCGTCACTACAACCATGAGCACAGTCGAAACGAATAACCATAATAGTAGCGAGGCTCGCATCCTATTAGCTGATGACGATCCACGCATGCTTGACAGCCTAAGCAGCCTATTAAAACTTCATGACTACCAAGTAACGACGGCATTAGGCGGCCAAAACGCGATCAATCGTTTATCCAGCGAGCCATTCGATTTAATTCTGCTAGATCTTAAAATGCCGGATGTAAACGGCCATGATGTGATGAACTTTATGTCACAAAACGCCATCAATACCTTGACCATTGTAGTGAGTGGCGAAACTTCGATGGACGATATCAGCAAAGCATTGCGCCATGGCGCCTATGATTATCTTAAGAAACCCTATGTACCTGAAGAGTTAATCGCCACGGTTAATAATGCCGTACGAAAAAAATTATTAGAAAAATCCAACGAGTTGATGCAAACGCGACTTAATCAATCGGAGCGATTACACCGTTTTATTGTTAATAACTCACCGGATATTATTTTTATTCTCGATAGCAAAGGCCACTTCAGTTTTATCAATTCAAAAATTGAAATACTACTAGGCTACCCTAAAGGCAGCTTGAAAGAACAACATATCACTTCGATTGTAGAGGAAAGCGAAATCGAAAAAGTGAATTACTTTTTTGACAGCTCGATCAATGCATCCGGTATTCAAACCATTGAAACCGTGCTAAAGGCAAACACCGTCAACCGCAGTGCCAAACATTTTGAATTATCCCTATACCCTATTGAGGAATATGATAGCGGCAATGCTAATCCCAACCAGCGTTTCCGTTTTTATGGCACAGCCAGAGATATTACTGAAAGAATGGAGGCCGAGGCTTTTATCAACTTTCAAGCCTATCATGATTTACTTACCCGATTACCCAACCGCTCGTTATTTAAAGACCGGCTGAGTGTTGCTATTACTCAGGCACAGCGTGACAAAAGTCAGCTTGCGGTGATGTTTATTGATCTTGACCGCTTTAAAGTGATTAATGATTCACTGGGTCACACCATGGGTGATCGCTTATTACAACATGTAGCACAACGACTACAAGCCTGTATTCGTAAGGGGGATACACTGTCCCGCTTTGGCGGCGATGAATTCACGTTATTATTACCTGAAGTGAAGAGTGCTGATGCAGCGACTGCTATCGCCAAGAAAATTCTGGCTGATATTAAAAAGCCGTTCCAGCTAGGGTCAAGGGAAGTCTTTATTGGTGCCAGTATCGGCATCGCCATGCACCCAGAATCAGGCGATAATCTGGATGCGCTGATAAAAAATGCCGATATCGCGATGTATAACGTAAAAAAGACCGGCAAAGACGGCTATCAATTATTTAATAAGGAAATGCTTAATGCCACTACCGAGCGGTTGGTATTGGAACAGGATATGCGCCAAGCGATTGATAAAAACGAATTTGAAATTTGCTATCAGCCACAGATAGATACTGTTAGCAAAAAAATCTGTGGCGTTGAAGCTCTGATTCGCTGGAATCACCCAACTCTGGGGCGCCTTTCACCACTGGAATTTATTCATATTGCCGAAGATAGTCGTCTTATTGTAGAAATTGATAAACATACCTTGCGTAAAGCCTGCCGTGAAATCAGTCACTATCATAAAAATGGCATGCCTGACCTAAAACTAGCGGTCAACCTATCACCGGTAATGATTGAAAGGGATAGCTTTGTTGATGACATCTTAACGATACTGAAAGAAGAACAGTACCCATACGCTTTATTGGAATTAGAAATCACTGAAAATATTTTAATGAATGACCAGAAAGATGTCATAGAAAAACTGTTACGCCTGGCTAACGAAGGCATCAACCTGGCGATTGATGATTTTGGTACAGGCTATTCTTCATTAAGTTATCTGCAAAATTTCCCGGTCAATACGCTGAAAATTGATCGCAGTTTTATCAGTGAAATTAAAAATTCCAATGATGATGCCTGCATCGTCAATGCGATTGTTGCTATGGCAAAAGGTTTGAAAATGTCCATTGTTGCCGAAGGCGTAGAGAATAACGACCAACTGAGTTATTTAAATTCACTGGGCTGCGATGTGGTGCAAGGATATTTGTTTGGCCGCGCCATCAGCCTGAATCAGCTGGCCCAGCAACTTAACAGTGATCAACTGCTACCCAAAGATGCGAATATTTCCTGAACTTATCTTGATCAATACAACAAACTTGTATTAAAAATATTCAAGTCTTTTAAAATTTGTTATCCGCCCCGCCTTAGCACAATAAATTTGTTGTTTTTTTCAATATTTTGCATAACAAACCGATAGATTTAATAAAAAAACCGCCATAAAAGATTAAAAAACCTGCAAAATACTGGAAATTGATCAAAATAACGTCTAAATACAAGGGTGTGAATTAAAGCGAGCATGGCTTAGGCACAAATACCGAGCCAACAGCGATGAATAATAGAAGTGAGCAGTAAAGGTTTAAGCGTTGTTATGACTATTAGTGCTGTAGATTTAACCGAAC
>NZ_CAXAHB010000032.1:0-21220 GCF_963968385.1 uncultured Oceanicoccus sp. | reverse complement strand
ACGGCAAATATACGGCAAATCAGTACTGATAGATTTTAAACATAGCCATTATAGTCCAAATCATGGCCTTAGGTAGCAAAGCGGCGAAGATATTTCAACGCCAATGCCAGTGGCGGCCGGCCTTCCAAGCCCGCCATATGGGCGGCTGTGGCTTCGCTGCTGATTAATAAGCCTTGCTCATCGGTATGTAACCAGTGCAATGCATCCCAACTATTAAGCCAAGTAAACTGACGTTTGGCTAATTGCCGGGTAGCGATAATACCGCGCTCAATCATTGCTGCTCGGTCCAGCTCACCATCGAGGTATTGCCACATTTGTCGGTAGCCGACCGCTCTCATTGATGGTAAATCCAAATGCAGACCCTCACGCTGACGCAATGCTATGACCTCGTCTTCAAAACCTTGGGCCAACATTTGATGAAATCTTTGTTCGATCCGGCGGTGCAATATGGCTCTGTCCAGCGGTGCCAGAGCCAACTGAATAACATCATAAGGCAAAGCGCTTTGCTGCTGTTGCTGATGATGCTCGGTCATGGGGATACCCGTAGCGCGATAGATCTCAAGACTGCGCTCAATGCGCTGAGAATGGTTGGGATGAATACGCGCCGCGGACTCAGGATCAACTTCGGCCAATTGCGCATGAACATAGGGCCAACCATGCTGTTTCGCATCCTGCTCGATGCGCTCACGAATACTGGCATCGGCTGCCGGCATCTCCGCCATACCGTCAATCAGCGCCTTAAAATACAACATGGTGCCGCCCACTAACAGCGGGATATTGCCCCGCGCGGTTATCTCGGCCATTTCACGCAGGGCATCAGCACGAAACTCGGCCGCAGAATAACGCTGGGTAACATCAAGCTTATTGATTAAACGATGCGGGGCCAACGCCAATTCCTGCGCCGACGGTTTGGCTGAACCGATATCCATATCGCGATAAATCAGCGCAGAATCGACACTGATAATTTCACAGCGTAGCTGCTGGCACAGCTGTATCGCCAAATCTGTTTTACCAGAGGCAGTCGGGCCCATTAAAAATATGGCGGGAGGTAAAACGTTGCTGGTCATGGGTGCCTATTGGTTTAAGACTATGGTTGTCAATCACAAGTTGATCGCAACGCCATAGTAAAAACCATTGGCTGCGAAAACTTATACGCAAAATAAAACAGTCATTACCTCTCAAATAAAGCTATCACTATTAAAGCTGTTCACAGTGCGTAACTCAAACCTATGCAGCTCAATGATTAATCTACTGGCCACGCAGAAATAACTTATCTAACTCGTCCAAAGACATTTGTGTCCAGGTGGGTCGGCCATGGTTACATTGCCCGCTGCGTTCGGTTGCTTCCATATCCCGCAATAAAGCGTTCATTTCAGGAATGGTTAAACGGCGATTGGCGCGAATAGAACCATGACAGGCCATGGTCGATAGAATTTCATTGATATGGGACTGAATGCGATCAGTGCTGCCATGCTCGATCAGATCTGATAATACATCTCGCACCAATTGTTCGACATCACTGCCTTGCAAAATAATTGGCACTTCTCTAATCATTAAAGATTCAGGGCCGGCACGTTCCAGTCTCAATCCCAAGCTGGCAAAGAGATCGGCATGTTCATCAACATAATCCGCTTCACGTTGACTGACCGCCATTGACTCGGGGACTAATAAAGGTTGGGTTTGAATACCCTCGCCTTCGCGGGAATTTTTCATCCGCTCATAGGTAATGCGTTCATGGGCGGCATGCATATCGACCAACACCAAACCTTGCTCATTCTCAGCGAGAATATAAATACCCTTTAGCTGTGCCAGTGCATAGCCCAAGGGTGGAATCTCTCCTTCATGCTGCATGGGTGCTGGTGCCGGCATAATTGCACCGCGATCATGGCTAGTGGTTTTGCCGCCACTATAAATCGAATGATAGCCGGCCAGCTGTTTTTGCACCTGTTGAGACGATGGCCGATCGCCGCCATCAGGTCGCAGGTTAATAGTTTCTTGCTGTTGGAACTCTCCACCACTAATGCCGGTGGCCGGCGCTTGCTCCGCATTTAGCATGGTTGGAGCTAGCTGATCTTCCGGACGCACTTCGGCCAAGAGGTGATGCAAACTGCGAAATAGAAAATTATGTACCGTTCGACCATCACGAAAACGCACCTCGTGCTTCGTCGGGTGCACATTAACATCCACATTCGAAGGATCTAATTCAAGATATAAAACAAACGCGGGATGGCGGCCATGAAATAATACATCACGATAGGCTTGACGCACCGCATGACTGACCAACTTATCGCGAATGACGCGACCATTGACAAAAAAGTGTTGCAGGTCACTCTGGCTGCGGGAAAAAGTCGGCAACGCCACCCACCCCCATAAACGCAAACCCGCCGCCTCGGTATCAATATGCAATGTATGTTGCATAAAAGCGGGACCGCAAACCGATGCGACTCTACGCTCGCGTTCTAACTGGCTGCTGCAAGGCTTTAAAGCATGAATCGCTTTGCCGTTATGGTTTAAATAAAAACCGACATCAAAACGGCTAAGCGATTGACGTTTAATCACTTCTTCCAAATGACCAAACTCGGTTTTTTCTGTGCGCAGAAATTTTCTTCGCGCCGGGGTGTTAAAAAACAAATCCCGCACTTCGGCCGTGGTACCTTGCGGATGCGGTGCAGGACTAACGTCCACCGTCATATCACGGCCTTCCGATTGCGCTTTCCAGCCAGGGCCTTGCTCAGCGGTATTCGACAACATGGTTAAACGCGATACCGAGCTGATACTCGCCAACGCCTCACCTCGAAAACCCAGAGTGCCAACTTTTTCCAAATCTTCTAGCTCAATAATTTTACTGGTTGCGTGACGACTTAGCGCCAAGGCCATATCGTCCTGCTCAATGCCGCCGCCATTATCGCGCACACGCATTAATTTAACGCCACCGGCTTCGATATCGACATCAATCCGAGTGGCACCAGCATCCATACTGTTTTCTACTAATTCTTTAATTACAGAGGCAGGGCGTTCCACCACTTCACCAGCGGCAATTTGGTTGGCCAGTCTTGGACTAAGCAGTTTTATTTTTGACATAACGCCTTATCAGGAGGAGGGAATAACAATACGTTGGCCAACTTTGATCACACTGGTAGCCAAATCATTTTCTCGTTGAATAGCATTAACCGATACCTGAAAACGCTTGGCAATACCGGAAAGTGTATCACCACGAGCAACTACATAGTTAATGGTTTTATCTCGCTGACGCTTTTGCCAGGCCAAGTAAGTGTCCGGCGGCGGACTATGGGAAAAATACTTAACAATGCCATTAAAGATAGCTCGCGACATTTTTCGCTGATAGGCTTTTGACTTCAGTTTTTTCGATTCAGCGGGGTTGGAAATAAAACCGGTTTCAACCAGTATTGATGGCACATCGGCCGAACGCAGCACGGAGAAATTAGCCAGTTCCACTTTCTTACTATGCAAACGGGAAATTTTTCCCATTTCGCCGATCACACCCTTGCCGAGCTGCATACTAATGTCCATGCTCGCACCCATCGACAAGTCCGCCAATACACCGGCCAACACATCATCCTTATCACTTAAACTGACCCCACCGACTAAATCCGAAGTATTGGCATCATCAGCTAATGCCTGTGCCATTGCACTGGTGGCACCTCTGCGTGATAGCGCATACACCGATGTGCCATTGGCTCTTGGATCGTGAAAGGCGTCAGCATGAATCGAGACCATTAAATCGGCTTGCGCTTTACGCGCCAGATCGCGACGGGTTTTTAGGCCAATATAGTAGTCGCCGGTTCTTAACATGACTGGCTTGTAGCCTTTTTCTTTTTTAAGTAAATAATTCAGCTCTTTGGCCATTGCCAATACGACGTTTTTTTCACGCAAACGATTAGGGCCACTAGCGCCGGGATCTTCACCGCCGTGACCGGCATCGATAGCAATAACGATGTCGCGCTTTTTACTGTCATTGATATGTTTAACGACTTGCTTGGTCTGCTTTTTATCGTAAAGATCAACAACCAAACGATCGCCTAATTGCTTGCTAGCTTTAAGCAAAAAACTGCGAGGCGTCACTTTGCTATTAACATCCAGTACGACACGCAAATCTTTTTTATCCTTAACTGCGCTGCGCACTTTTGTAATAGGACTATTTTGTAAATCGAGTTTTTTTAGATCGGTTTTTAATGCGGTATTATTAATATCAATCACGATACGATCAGGGCTGGAGAGCTGCATAATTTTATAGCTGGCAGGTGAGGACAAATCCAATACCACCCGAGTATGATCCGGCGCGCGCCATACACGAATATCATTCACCTTGGCGGCAAACACCTCAGAGCAATACAACACCTGACTGCAAAGCACCAGTAGCATGGCCTGCATAAAGCGCAGATTGGGGTGTAATACTCGATTCAACATGTTCACTTTTTAGTGGTTGTCTTTATTGTCTGTTAACTAAAACAACAAACAATATCAGCTTCATTATAGATGGAGTTGGCCTAATACGCCTTCCCCAGCCGAAGTATTAGCGCTAACGGTCACCTCTCTTCCTCCGGTTATTACATTTATTCTAATCACCAAATCCGCCGTAGGTAAAAACATCCGGCCCTTTTCTGGCCACTCGACCAAACACAGGGTTTTATCATCGGCAAAATAATCGCGTATACCCATATATTCCAACTCTTGCGGATCACCCAAGCGGTATAAATCAAAATGATAGACTTGGGCATCATTAAACTCATAGGGTTCCACCAAGGTATAAGTCGGACTTTTAACCGCATGCTGATGACCATAGGATTGCAATATGCCACGGCTGAGGGTGGTTTTGCCCATACCCAAATCACCCTCAAGGAACACCACCAGTTTTTTTTGCTGACAGGCCTTACCTAGCACGACGCCAAAGGCCACCATGGCCTCTTCACCGATTAACTGTTGTGACAGGGAAATCATAGATCGCTAAACCGTTGGATTCATCAGCGTTCGAAGATGCGGCAGCAAATCGGTAGCTATCATGCCACGCTGACCACCCATCGCCGCCCGATCGCCGGCAACGGCATGCAGGCAAACACCTAGTCGAGCTGCGCTGGCAGGACTAAAACCCTGAGCCAGTAAAGCACCCAATACACCAGTTAAAATATCACCCATGCCACCGGCAGCCATACCGGGGTTGCCATAAGTGCATAAAGCGACTTGATCGCTTTCACCATCGGCCACCAGAGTCCCTGCCCCTTTTAAAATCACGGTTCCACCATAGCGTTGCTGTAAGGCTGTGACCGCGGCAAAGCGATCTTGCTGAATCTCAGCTGTAGAGCAACCCAATAAACGAGCCGCTTCGCCGGGATGAGGCGTCAAAATCCAGTTATCTCTTTGACGAGTTTTGACTGCGCGGCCAGCGGCAAGTAGATTCAATGCATCGGCATCAACCACCAGCGGCACGGTTAATGCGGCTACTTTTTGCAGTAATTGTTCTGCCCATGCACCCTGCCCCAAGCCCGGACCGACCACCACCACCGAGGCAGAGCTTAATAAAGGTTCGATTTCCTGACCCGAGATAACCCCATGAGCCATCACCTCAGGGCAGCGGCTGACAATGGCGGCAATATGTTCAGGGCGGGTAGCACAGGAAACCAGTCCGGCGCCGACTCGGCAGGCCGCCTGCGACGCCATGGCCACAGCGCCGGCCATACCGGCAGCGCCGCCGGTGACCATCACATGGCCGAAATGTCCCTTATGGGCAGAAGCTTGTCTTTTGGGCAACCTAGCCAATAGCTCTGACAAAACCAGCCGTTCGCTATTGTTAGCTACCTGCTGAAAAACCGTTGCAGGCACCGACAAATCATGGAAATGCACAGCTCCAGCATAATCAGGTCCGGATCCGGTCAAAAGTCCCTGCTTCAATCCAATAAAACTGACCGTATGGTCGGCTGATACCGCACTACCCAGCACACGACCGGTATCACTGCATAGACCAGAGGGAATATCCATAGCCAACACCGGTAATGCACAGCAATTAATAACCGCAATCGCCTCTGCCGCCACGCCACGCACATCGCCACTTAACCCTGTGCCTAACAGCGAATCCACGATCACACCCTGCTCCAACTGCAAATTGGGAGAAAATTTAATCATGGTGACGCCATCTTGCAGCGCATGCTGTTTAGCTTGCAACGCATCGCCAGAAATTTTTGCCGCATCGCCGCACTCAATAAGCTCAACATCAATCCCGCGCTGGCGCGCCAGACTGGCCATGGCATAACCGTCACCGCCGTTATTGCCCGCACCGCAGAAAATAATTAATCGGCCCAGTTCAGGATACTGGGCCAACAACACGTCAAAAGCGGCTTTTGCAGCCCGACGCATCAGAGTAAAACCGGAAATATCGTGTTGATCAATAGCGATACGATCCAGCTCACGAACCTGTTCGGCACGGTATAAAAGTGCAGGCAAATTGTTATTATTGGCGATCGTTCTATCCATCTATCTAACTCTATTACTCAGTGAAATTATCGGTTGGGCTGTTAATCTGTCAAACTAGCAACCCTTATTATAATTGAAGCTACCGCTAACTACGATGACCAATCACCACGATCACAATCCTGACGAGATCACTAGCAGCGATCTTTCTTTGTTGATGACGCAAATTCGTCAGTGGGGTCAAGAGCTGGGGTTTCAGCAAATAGGGATTAGTGATATTGATCTCGATCAACCCCGCCAACACCTGCAACGCTGGCTGGAGAAAAATTTCCACGGCGATATGCAGTATATGGCCAGTCATGGCGAGAAACGCTCGCGACCCGAACAGCTATTACCCGGCACTTTACGAGTATTAAGTGCGCGGATGGACTATCTGCCGGATACAGATGATATGGCAGAGGTGTTGGCCGACAGCCATAAAGCCTATATTTCCCGCTATGCCCTTGGCCGCGACTATCACAAGCTTATGCGCAAACGGCTGGCGCTGCTGGCAGAAAAAATTGCTGCTGTGGCAGGGCAACATAATCATCGCGCTTTTGTAGATAGTGCGCCGGTGTTAGAAAGAGCATTGGCAGAAAAAGCCGGCCTTGGCTGGATTGGCAAAAACACCATGCTGATTAATCCGAAAGCCGGATCATGGTTTTTTCTCGGTGAAATTTATACCGACCTGCCGCTACCGTTGGATCCACCCCAGCAAACCATGCATTGCGGCACTTGCACTGCCTGTCTGGACGATTGCCCCACCGGCGCTATTGTTGCCCCCAATCAAGTGGATGCGCGGCGCTGTATTTCCTATCTAACCATTGAACTGAGGGAAAGTATTCCACTTGAGCTAAGGCCATTAATGGGTAATCGCATTTATGGCTGTGATGACTGCCAACTGGTCTGCCCCTGGAATAAATTTTCCGAACCGACACGGGAAGCCGACTTTCAACCTCGTCACAATCTGCAAGCTTCAGAATTAATCGAACTGTTTCGCTGGACTGAAGAAGAATTTCTCAGCCGGACTGCAGGCTCCGCGATTCGGCGAATTGGTTATGAATGCTGGCTGAGAAATATTGCTGTAGCACTGGGCAATGCCACCCACTCCGACCAAGTGGTGGCAGCGCTACAAGAGAAAACCGGCCACTCCTCGGCGCTGGTTCGGGAACACACTGAATGGGCCTTAACACGGCAGCATCAAGCAACCGACTGTTGATAATCATTGAACAAAGCCCTTTGCCTGATAACGGCAGCCACCTGATACATCGGACTAAACTTTGATAAAGACTTCGCGATAATATTTTAATTCTTCAATCGATTCACGAATATCATCCAACGCCAAATGCGCACCTTGCTTGCTAACACCGCTCATTAATTCAGGCCGCCAGCGACGCATTAACTCCTTTAAGGTACTGACATCCAAATTGCGGTAGTGAAAATAAGCTTCTAACTGCGGCATATACTTCACCAGAAAGCGGCGATCCTGACCAATGCTATTGCCGCAGATCGGCGATGCACCCTCGGGCACATGCTGGCGTAAAAACTCAATGGTTTTTGCTTCGGCTTCAGCCACGCTGATCTGACTTTGCTGAACCCGCTTGGTGAGACCGGAACGGCCATGGTGGGTGGTATTCCATTCATCCATCGCCATAAGTATTTCGTCACTCTGGTGAATCGCGAACACCGGCCCTTCGGCAAGGGTATTGAGCTCTGAATCGGTGACAATGGTGGCTATTTCAATAATATGATCAACCTCGGGATTCAAGCCGGTCATCTCAAGGTCAATCCAGATCAGGTTAAGTGCTTTATTATTAGCAGTGTCAGACATAAAAAATTCCATAAAACACCCGAATATCGGGCTAAATAAACGGTAAGTGTAGCAAAATTGCCTGCTTCTCTTAATAATAGGCACACTATTACCGAATAAAATGATTTTATCTACTATGTCAAAATATGTCGAAACGTAAACTCACCCGGCGTCAGGCTTGGCGGGTCAAAAAGATCCAGCATGAACGCAGCGAGCGAGCCAGTAAAAAGGCGGACTTTGTCGACCAGCAATTAAGCGAAGGCGCACTGGGGGATGAGCAGCAAGGTTTGGTGATTGCCCATTATGGCAGTCAGGTCGATGTTGAATGTCAGCAAGGCAATGATGCCGGCAAAATCTTTCGCTGCCACCTGCGCGCTAATTTAGACACTCTGGTCACTGGCGATCGTGTTATCTGGCGAGCGGGTAATCCAACCGGCGTGATTGTGGCCAACCAAGCTAGAGCAAGCGAGCTATCGCGACCGGATATCCATGGGCAATTACGGCCCGTAGCCGCCAATATCGATTACATCGTCATCGTGCTGGCACCACGGCCAGAACCCCACGCCAATTTAATTGATCGTTATTTGGTAGCAGCAGAATCGGTGGGGATAGAGCCACTTATCCTGTTAAATAAAGTCGATTTAATCGATGACAGCAACCGCGCCCAACTCGAGCAACTTTTATCTATTTATCCAGATATCGGCTATCAGGTGTTACAGGCTTCCACTCAAACTATGGATGGCCTATCAGCATTAAAAACCGTGCTAAAAAACCGTACCAGTGTTTTTGTGGGGCAATCCGGCGTTGGCAAATCCTCATTAATTAATGCGCTGTTGCCCGGTGTTGATAGTAAAGTGGGGGCATTATCCAAAGCGCATGACAAAGGCACCCACACCACCACCACTGCCAAATTGTTTCACTTTCCCGACGGTGGCGATTTAGTCGATTCCCCCGGCATTCGAGAATTCGGCTTATGGCATATGCAACGACAACAGGTGCTAGAAGGCTTTGTAGAGTTTCGCCCCTATCTAGGTCACTGTAAATTTCGCGACTGCCAACATCAGTCCGAGCCGGGTTGCGCATTGCTAGCCGCTGTTGAGCAAGGAAAAATTACCCAGCGCCGCTTGGCCAGTTTTGAATCGATCGCTAATTCGCTGGAACAGCTTTAAACCGATAGACGGTCAAACCTTTGCCAACCATTTTGTAGTACACTGCCTCGCAAACCGTTAAGCAATCACGATAGCAAACCCGAGAACAATCATGTCGACCTCATTACCTCTATTACTCGAGGCAGAACAACTTGCCGAGCTACTGAACTCAGGCGAGCATCCACTATTAATTTTGGATACCAGCAGCGCTGACAATCATGCCAAACATCATATACCCAGCGCTATTCATATCGAGCCAAAAGCGCTGCAATGCGGTACAGCGCCAACGCCTGGCAAACTACCCTCCGTTGCGCAACTGACTGAATTATTTTCCCGTGTTGGCCTAACTCCGAATCAACATATTATTGCCTATGACGACGAAGGCGGCGGCTGGGCTGGTCGTCTAATCTGGACGCTGGATGTGCTGGGCCACCGTCATTACTCCTATCTCAATGGTGGACTGCATGCCTGGGTTAATGAAGGGCATCCACTAGAAACTACTATCAATCAGAATACCCCCAGCAATTTTGCTGTCACCATCGATCAAAATCCTATTGCCGAAGTTGAAGATATTGTGGCAAGGCTTGGCGACGATGACTTCGCTATTTGGGATGCCCGCTCCGCCGGCGAATATGATGGCAGCAAAGTATTAGCCAAACGCGGCGGCCATATTCCCGGAGCGGTTAATCTGGATTGGTTGGAACTGATGGATCGCGATCGCAATATGCGCTTGGTCGATCTCGAACTATTACAGCAGCGCTTAAATTCGCTGGGACTTAGCCAAGACAAACACATTGTTACCCACTGCCAAACTCACCATCGTTCTGGCTTAAGCTATCTAGCGATGAAAGTCTTGGGCTACCAAAAGATTAAAGGCTACCACGGCTCATGGTCTGAGTGGGGTAACCGTGAAGATACACCCATCGCCAACGATTAATGATGAGATCAAACAACATGAATATTTTATTTATTATTTTTCAATATATTGTTCCACAGCATATACTGTCGCGCGCTGTCGGCTGGTTCGCCGAGTGCGAGTGGCCGTGGATCAAAAATAAATTTATTCAATGGTTTATTGGTCGCTATCAGGTCAATATGGATGAGGCTGCCGAGCCGGATCCGTTTAACTATAAAAATTTTAATGCTTTTTTTACCCGCGAACTCACAGCACAGGCTCGGCCAATTACCGATGCCGACAACAGTATTGCCTGCCCCGCCGATGGCGCTATCAGCCAGTTGGGCGATATTAAAAATGGCAGAATTTTTCAGGCCAAAGGACAAAGCTATTCGCTGGAAGAATTAGTTGGCGGCGACAAAGATATGGCCAAACCGTTTTATGGCGGCAAGTTTGCTACGGTTTATTTATCACCCAAAGATTATCATCGGGTGCATATGCCGTTAACGGGCAAACTAAAAACTATGGCCTATGTGCCTGGCGATTTATTTTCCGTCAACACCACCACGGCAGAAAATGTACCCCGATTATTTTCTCGCAATGAACGTGCTGTCTGTATCTTTGAAACCGAAGCAGGACCGATGGCGGTTATTCTTGTCGGCGCGATGATTGTTGCCGGCATTGAAACCGTTTGGGCCGGTCAAGTAGCGCCGATCAAACGGGAAATTCGCATACAAAATTACCTCGCCGAACAAAAACCGATTACCCTAAATAAAGGTGAAGAGATGGGGCGCTTTAAATTAGGCTCTACCGCTATTGTATTATTTGGTCCCGATGCGATTGCCTGGCGCGACAATCTTCAGGCAGGCACACCTACAACAATGGGCGAATTGTTTGGCACACTTAACCCGTGATAGCAGTTTTGATCGACCATGCATGATCTTCTGTGGCATCAATATGGCTTGATCGCGATTATCTTTATATGGAGCGGCGTTGTTCGCTCCGGGCTGGGTTTTGGTGGCGCAGTTTTTTCATTGCCCTTTCTGTTAATGATCGTCAATGACCCATTAATTTGGCTGCCATTGATTTCAGTACACCTGCTATTCTTCTCTGCGCTAACGGTTATCAAAAACCATAAGAAATCTAGCAATACTGATAACCCTATTGCCAGCACCATTAACTGGCAATACCTACGCTATGCCCTCGCAGTCATTATCATCCCCAAAATAATCGGTGTATTCGGCCTGATCACACTGGCACCTGAACTGCTTAGCGGCATTATTTTTATGATCATCGCGGTATATTCCACCACTTATATCTTTAACAAAGCCTTTAGCAGCAAAAACAAATATCTGGATATTATCTTCTTAATGCTGGGCGGCTATATCAGCGGCACCTCATTGATTGGTGCGCCACTGATTATCGCGGTACTGGCCAATCATATTGATCGTCACCAACTGCGTGATAGCTTATTTGTGCTCTGGTTTGTTTTAGTCTCGATCAAGATGGCGGCATTTATCTATGTGGGTATTGATCTGCAATTAATTCACCATCTATGGTTATTACCCGCAGCTGGTATCGGTCATATAATTGGCCTGCGCATTCACGACAGCATGCTGACTGCCGACCCAAAAAACTTTTATCGCGGATTGGGGCTGATACTTTTTGCGCTGAGCGTCTTTGGTCTATGGCGCAACTTTTATTAACTGTGGGCTATAGCGCCGCCGCCAACCGCTGCTGCAAACAATGTAGACGGTGCTTATAATCCTGATGAGTGATCAGCGCAGAATCGGTGGCGATTTTCACCGCATACCAAAGTGCCGATAAATAACAACTGATTATTCGATTGCTATAAAGACGCGTTACATCTTCTCTGGAAGGTTTACTACCCAAATAGCTTTGCAACAAGTACTGTGCTTCGGATGGGTTTAATTGATGCTCTTCAACAATCACTGCCAGATCAAAAAAAGCATCGCCCATGGCGGCATATTCCCAATCCAGCGCATGAAGTTTACCGTCGTTGCCAAGCAATAGATTTTCAATCGTCAAATCATTGTGGCATAACACCGGATCGCTGTTTCGCTGGCTGGCCTGAGCAATATAATTATCTATTTGCGGTTTTAGCGACTGTAAACTTTGCGTCAGCTCGCAATCGTCAGCAAGCTGTCGCCAGTAGTAGTCAGCTTTTTTGCCCACATCAAGAAAATTATTGATCGACTGAAAACCATGAATCGCCTTGAGCAAATTCGCCAAACGGTAAATGCCCTCAGGACTTCGAGAATCAGATCGTTGCCATTGCCGACCCTCAATATAGCGAGTGACCAAATAACCCTGGTCAGGATCACAATAAACCAACTGCAAACCGATATCGGTGGCGGAAACATTCACTAACACCTGCGCTTCGATATCACGTTGTAAATCCAAAGCCCGACTATCGACACCATTGATACGCACCACAAAATATTCACCGCCTGATGCCACCAGATAACTGTGATTGGTTAAGCCGCCCACCAACGGTTTTATCAAGCTTGGCTGTTGCTCACACCAACTGCGCCAATCCTGCAAAATCGTGTTGATATCAGGGGGCTCGGGAAGATGATTAACCGTGGTTGATTCAGACATGTACCTGTCGTAAAGACTGTTGCTGGTAGCGTGAAAGCCATTGGAAAAAACCGCCAATAGCAATAATAACGTAAAGCACAAACAGCATCGCTGTTAGATATAAGCCCTTATCAATATAGAGAAAGATCGATACGCTATCTATCACTATCCAGTACAGCCAATTTTCCAGCACCTTACGGGCAACCATATAAGTGGTAACAACCGCGCTCCAGGTGGTAAAAGAATCGATATAGGGCCATGCCGCGGCGGTGTTCGCTGACAAAAGATAACCGCTAATCCATGTCAATATCAGCACCAAGCCAATAACAACGGTATGCTGACCTAAAGACCAAGTAGCAATTGGCGCCTGATTATTGTGCTGCTGAAGATTGCGCCACTGCCACCAGCCATAAACGGCCATCACTAGATAGTAGAGCTGCAAAGCAGATTCCATCAGCAAATTAACATCCCAGAACAGGAAGATATAAATCGCCGTACTGGCCAGTGCCGCATACCAACATTCGATACGTTCTTTCACTGCCAACAATAGATAGGCCAAAGCAAGAATAACCGCCACGACCTCTAAGCCTGACATCGCTTGCCAGGCCGTTGTTATTGCTATGCTGATATTATCGAAAGTCATTTTTTAATAATTTGATCGCAAGCTGATTGATAGAGTGAGATTGGCATGGCACCGTTATATTGAGATTAACTCGCAAATAGTCAAACTTATATGCGTTTGCTATTGATCGCTAAAAAAATAATTCGCGTAATTTATCGCCGGGCTGTTCCGCTCGCATAAAGGCCTCGCCGACTAAAAACGCATTAACACCCTGCTCACGCATTGCGGCTATATCTCCAGCAGTATGGATACTGCTTTCTGTCACCACAATGCGATCAGCTGGAATATGGGGCAATAGGTCGAAGGTAGTGTCCAGTGAAGTCTCAAAGGTATTGAGGTCGCGATTATTAATACCCATCAGAGTATTACCTAAGCCCAGGCTGCGATCGAGCTCTTCACGATTATGAACCTCGATTAAGACATCCAAATTGAGTTCTTTGGCGGCCGCATCTAACTCAGCCATTTGTTGATCTTCCAAACAGGCTGCAATTAGCAAAATACAATCGGCGCCAATAGCACGGGCTTCAACCACTTGATAGGGGTCAACGATAAAATCTTTGCGAATAACCGGCAGCGAGCAGGCCTTACGCGCCTGCTGTAAATACGCCTCACTACCCTGAAAAAAATCTTTATCGGTCAGCACCGATAGACAGGCCGCGCCACCTTGTTCATAACTGGCAGCAATAGCCGCAGGGTCAAACGACTCGCGAATAACCCCTTTGCTTGGCGAGGCTTTTTTAGCTTCGGCAATAACGGCCGATTGCCCCGCAGCGAGTTTATCAGCCATAGCCTGAACAAAACCACGACAAGGGCTTTGCGCTTTTATTTGCCGCTGCAAATCACTCATGGAGTTTGTTGCTGAACACTCGGCGATTTCTTCATATTTGCGTTCAACAATTTTTTTTAAAATAGTCGGGGTGCCCATAAAAACTTTAGGCCTCTTTCATGGTTTGCGTGACTTGCGCCAGCTCTTTTAATTTTTCCGCAGCGGTGCCGCTGGCCAATATATCCTGCGCCATGCTGACACCTTGTTCCAGGCTAGTAGCAATATTAGCTGCGTAAATAGCTGCACCGGCGTTAAGGGCAACAATATCACTGGCACCACCTTCAGCGCCTGATAGTAAAGACCGAATCAGCGCCAGACTTTGTTGGGCATCCGCTACTTTTAACTCAGCCAACGAACTTCGCTGCATACCAAACTGTTCTGGCGTAATGGTATATTCGGTAATTTCGCCGTTGTTCAATTCAGCTACAAAGGTTTGATCAGCAATACTGATTTCATCCAAACCATCGGCAGAATGCACCACCAGAATATGTTCACTACCTAAATCTTTTAACACTTCTGCAATCGGCCGAACCCACTGCTTGCTAAAAACACCCAACAATTGATTGGGCACGCCGGCCGGATTGGTAATTGGCCCTAATAAATTAAAGACCGTGCGTGTCGCTAATTCTTTGCGCGGACCGATGGCATGCTTCATGGCACTGTGATGATTTAACGCAAACATAAAACCGACGCCCACGGTATCAACACAGCGAGCAACTTGTTGCGCTGATAAATCTAACCGGACTCCCGCCGCTTCCAATAAATCAGCAGCACCGCTATTAGAACTGACCGAACGATTACCATGCTTGGCCACTTTACCGCCAGCCGCTGCCACCACAAAGGTACTGGCGGTGGAAATATTGAAGGTACTAATACCATCACCACCGGTGCCGACGATATCAACTAAGTGGTCGCCACTTACGGCAACACCTGTCGCTAATTCGCGCATCACGTTAGCCGCCCCAGTAATTTCTGCTACGGTCTCACCCTTGATGCGCAGTGCCACTAAAAAACCAGCGATTTGTGCATCAGTACACTCGCCAGTCATAATCTGCCGCATTACCGCGGTCATTTCGTCGGTGGTTAAGGACTGTCCTGTTATGACTTGTGAAATGGCTGTTTGAATATTCATCGCTCAAGACTCTAAAAAGTTTTGTAGCAGGTCGTGACCATGCTCTGTCAAAATCGATTCTGGGTGAAACTGCACGCCTTCAACCGCAAGGGTTTTATGTCGCACAGCCATAATCTCATCCACTTCGCCGTCTTCCGTTTGTGTCCAAGCAGTAATCTCCAGACAATCGGGTAGCGACTGCTTTTCTATCACCAGAGAATGATAGCGCGTGGCTTCAAAGGGATTGCGCAAACCGGCAAACACACCTTGGTTGTTGTGGTAGATCGGCGAAGTTTTACCATGCATGACCTGACGGGCACGCACAATTTTGCCACCAAATACCTGGCCAATACTTTGATGCCCCAGACAAATACCCAGCACCGGCACTTGACCGGCAAAGTGCTCAATCACCGCCATTGATACGCCGGCTTCGTTTGGCGTGCAAGGGCCCGGTGAAACCACTATGCACTCAGGCTGCAATGCTTTGATTTCATCAATGGTGATTTCATCATTGCGCACCACTTTGACATCTGCGTTTAACTCACCCAGATACTGCACCACGTTATAGGTAAAGGAATCATAGTTATCGATCATTAATAACATTATTGATCACCTCCTTTTTCTTGCACCATTGCAGCGGCGGTAAAAATCGCTCGGGCTTTGTTCATGGTTTCTTTCCACTCTAGCCGTGGCTGTGAATCGGCCACCACACCGGCACCGGCTTGGACATGGAGCTGCTGGTCTTTGATAACAGCAGTTCGGATAGCGATAGCGGTATCCATATTGCCGTGCCATGACAGATAACCCACCGCTCCACCATAAACACCGCGTTTTACCGGTTCAAGTTCGTCGATAATTTCCATGGCGCGAATTTTGGGCGCACCACTTAAGGTGCCCGCCGGCAAGGTTGCGCGCAGTACATCCATCGCGGTTTTACCTTTTTTCAAACGGCCGGTGACATTGGAGACGATATGCATAACGTGAGAGTAGCGCTCTACAATCATTTTATCAGTCAGTTCTACCGTACCAATTTCTGACACCCGACCGGCATCATTGCGACCCAAATCAATCAGCATTAAATGCTCGGCAATTTCTTTGGGATCTTCCAACAGTTCTTTTTCCAAGGCGATATCTTCTTGTTCGTTATGACCGCGGCGACGGGTTCCGGCGATGGGGCGAACATAAACGGTATCGTTTTCTAATCGCGCCAGTATTTCCGGTGATGAACCGACGATATGAAAATCGTCTAGATTAAGAAAATACATATAGGGCGAAGGATTAAGATTGCGAAGTGCTCGGTAAAGATTGATCGGCGCTGAGGCAAAAGGAATGGATAAACGCTGGGAGACAACCACCTGCATAGTATCTCCAGCCAATACGTATTCCTTAATAGTTTCTACCGCTTGTTTAAAATTGTCTTCGCCAAAACTGGAGACAAAATCGGCTTCGCCAAGGGTGTTAGCCGCTGCCTTTTGTATATTAAATTCCGGCAATACCGGTGTAGCCTGCGGCAGTCGCTCAGCCAATTGCTGCAATCGCTGTTCGGCTTTTACCAGCGCATTGGGTTCAGCGGGGTCTGCATGAACAATCAATTTGATGGTGCCGGTCAGATTATCAAATACCAACACTTCGTCGGAGACCATCAACAAAATATCCGGCGTACCAATCATATCCGGCGGTGCGCTGTCTTTAAGTCGTTGCTCGACATAGCGCACGGTATCGTAACCAAAGTAACCGACTAGACCGCCATGAAAGGCAGGCATTTCAGATAGCTCCGGCACCCGATAGCGATTCTGAAAGGCTTCAACAAAGGCCAGAGGATCTTCTAGATCATGGCTTTCTGTGATTTCGCCATCGACAGTGATCACAGCCTGAAAGCCATCAATTTTCAGCACGGTACGGGAAGGCAGACCAATAATGGAATAACGCCCCCACTTCTCGCCGCCCTGCACCGACTCAAAGATGTAGGAATAGGGGCCATCGGCCAGCTTAAGATAGCTGCTCAGGGGGGTATCGAGATCAGCCAACACCTCACGGGCAACCGGTATACGGTTATAGTTTTTGGCTGCCAGATCGGCAAATAATTGGGTATCCATGGTTGGTCCTTAGAGAAAAACGGTTAACAGTAAAAATCAGACAGCGGGCGCCCTGATCGAGTGCGCCACCACAGGTGAGCTACCATCGCCAGCGATTGATCTCGCGCCTACCTGTGCTGGCCTGAACCAGTAGCAGTTGTCTATTTTTTATGTGCATTATTAAAGCTCTTCAGCTGTTTCCGTTTCTCCATGCCCAGAGGTAAAGGCAGGATAGCTAGCATTGTACGCAAGCCAATTGCGTAATAAAAGCCGCTGTTAGGGTAATTTTGGGACTTTGGCGACTGATCTGGCCTTTATTGACTGACAATACTGCCCATAAAGCTTTGCAGCTCGGCTAGCACAAAATCTGGCTCGCTCAATTCAATCGCCTCGCCATGGTTGTAGCCGTAACTCACCGCCGCCACAGCCATGCCCGCCGCTCTGGCTGCACTCACATCCTGTTTGGAATCTCCCACCATCAAACACTGCGAGGGTTCCACACCCAGTAATCGGCAGGCGTAGAATAACGGCTGCGGCGAAGGTTTTCTTTTATGCGTGCATTCACCACCAACCAACACCTTAAAATAACCGCTAATACCTAAACCGGATAATAGCCCCGGCACAAACTCAATAGGCTTGTTAGTCACAATCGCCATAGGTATCTTCTGTCGCTGCAATATTTCCAACGCTTCGCTAACACCCTCATAAAGTCGGCTAGCCTTGCCATTAGATAAGGAATAGTGAAATAAAAATTTCTGATGGACTTGATTGAGTCGTTGCGGCTCAATTTTTTTATCAGTTAATGAAAAGGCTAAAGCACGTTCGACCAGTTTTAGCGCGCCATTGCCTACCCAACCACGCACACGGTCTTCGCCGGGTGCAGAAAAACCTAGCTCAGTAAACGCAGCATCGAGTGCATGGGAAAGATCAGGAACACTATCAACCAGGGTGCCATCCAGATCGAATAACACCGCTTGGGGCTGAATATTATTTAACAAGCGCGAGCTGAGCACGCATTGCAGCAATGGCTTCAGCGTAATCAGGTTTGTTGTAAATGGCTGAGCCTGCAACAAAGGTATCGGCACCGGCTTCGGCAATTTCGCGAATATTATCGGCGGTTACGCCGCCATCAATTTCCAAACGAATATCATGACCACTGGCGTCGATGAGCTCACGCACGGCACGCAGTTTATCCAGTGTGGCAGGAATAAATTTCTGCCCGCCAAAACCGGGGTTGACCGACATCAATAAAATCATATCGACTTTATCCAGCACATACTTTAACGACTCCAGACCCATCGCTGGATTTAATACCAATCCCGATTTACAGCCGGCATCACGAATCATTGCCAGTGAACGATCGACATGGATTGAGGCATCGGGGTGAAAGGTAATATAAGAAGCGCCCGCTTTGGCAAAATCACCAATTAAACCATCAACCGGGCTTACCATCAGATGAACATCAATCGGCGCGGTCACCCCATAATCACGCAGGGCTTTACAGACCATAGGCCCAATCGTCAGGTTGGGCACATAGTGGTTGTCCATCACATCAAAGTGCACGATATCAGCACCCGCCTTTAATACCGCATCGACCTCTTCGCCCAGACGGGCAAAATCTGCAGATAATATTGAGGGAGCTATTAAAAAATCACTCATGGGATGACCTTTCTGGGGTTTTATCATAAAAAGTTATCGTCACTCTAACGGAGCAACCATTCTACTGAAAAGCCATCGGCAAATCACCCTACTGGAAAAGTCATCTAACAGAAACCTGCGCAGATAATCTTATGACCAAACGGATTAGCGGTTGGCTAGTATTTGTTGTTCTAGCTGCTCTAGCCTCTCAGGAGTTCCCACATCAGTCCAAGCACCTTGATGATGCTCCGCGGTCACCCACTGCTCTTTCATAGCTTCGATTAAAGGCTGGCGCAAGGGAAAAGGCCCGCTGGGACAAAAAGCAAATAGCTTGGGGTGCAATAGGCTAATACCGGAATACGTTAGCGCAATCCCGTCGGCACTGTCGCGATCAGGCAATAGACGTCCATTTTGGGTTAATGAAAAATCACCCTGCGGATGGTGTGCGGGACTGGATACCATAACCAGATGTGCTAGCTCAACCGATTGATTGATTAACTGACCGTAATCGTAATCTGTCCAGATATCACCATTGGTTAAAATAAATGGCTGATCGCCTAGCAAGGGCAAGGCATTGGCGATACCTGCACCGGTATTCATCGGCTGCTGCTCTGCAGAGTAGCGAATACTGGCCCCAAATTGGCTGCCATCGCCCAGCGCCGCTTCGATCTGCTCACCCAAGTAGGCATGATTAATAACGATCTCGGTCACCCCCGCCGCCACCAGCGCTTCGATATGATAAACAATCAGCGGCTTGCCGGCACAGAGTAATAATGGCTTGGGGGTATTGTCCGTCAGCGGGCGCATACGCTTGCCAAGACCGGCGGCTAGTATCATCGCTTTCATAGTGATTCCTGTGTTTTGCTTTCTAGCAAAGCCAACAGTTCAGACAATGCCGTTAATTCCGGTCTGCGCTGGGCAACGGTTTTTAGGTAGTCAAAAAAACGGGGCACATCGGTTAAGTAGCGAAATTTACCATCGCGGTAAGCTATGCGAGCAAAAATACCAATAACTTTAAGGTGCCGCTGGGTCGCCATGATATCGCAGTGGCGCTGAAAATCGGTAAACGAATCCGGTACCGGCAAACCCGCCTGCTGCGCCTGAGTCCAATAGACTTGTAACCATTCGGTCACTTTATCCTCCGGCCAACTAATAAAGGCATCTTTAAATAGGCTACTGATATCATAACTGATGGGGCCATAGACGGCATCCTGGAAATCCAATACGCCGACACCAACGCCTTGGTTGACCATTAGATTACGGGGCATAAAATCGCGGTGCACATAGACATTTTGCTGAGGTAATATCTGGCTAATTAGCTGATCAAACAATGACTGCAGTAATTGGCTGCAAGTATCGTCGATAGTCAGGCCCAAGTGACGCTGTAAATACCACTCGGGGAATAAAGCCAGTTCCTGCCTTAATAGCGCCTCATCATAGGGAGGCAATTGATCGGGCTGGCTGCTTAACTGGAATTTAATCAGCGCCTCGATAGCATCGGCAAAATAGTCATCGGCCTGATCGAGATGAAAATCAGCCCGATTCATTACGTCCAGATAAGTCTGCAAACCCAGATCGCTTAACAGTAAAAACCCGCGCGCCAAATCCTGAGCCAGAATCTCTGGCACATGGACACCAGACCGAGCCAGCATGGCCGCCACATTAATAAAGGGACGACAGTCTTCTTTGTCAGGCGGCGCATCCATAGCAATCAGTGAACGGCCATTATGCTGATAACGAAAATAGCGCCTAAAACCGGCATCACTACCAGCGGGCTGGCCTGACAGCTGAACGCCCAACTGCTCGGCCAGCCATTGCTCTAATTGCTGTTGTCGCTGATCCACTGGTGGTTGTGCGGTTTCCAAGGACAAACTCTTGCTCTCTAATGATGATAATTGTATTGCCCGCTATCCAACCCCGAGCATAACCGTTCTATTATGCACCATTGTACCACTGCAATTAATACCAAGCTGTGACACTGGCGATTAACTGTCGTGGCGCGGGCATTCCTATTCATAATGCTTTATTATCC